>DASRZG010000024.1:0-6730 GCA_035686585.1 Phycisphaerae bacterium | reverse complement strand
ATTTCCTCCAGGTAGTAATAGTCGCCACCGAACAGGTACGGGACGTAGGCGAGGGAGGGCTGGTGGGCGCCGTCGACGGAGAACCAACTGCCGGCCGGGAGGATCCAGGGGGTGTCGGCGGTGGGGCGGGGCTTGACCTGCTCGGTGGTGCCGCGGGTGTTGAGGGAGAAGCCGGGGTGTTCGTCGAGGTCGATGAACCAGTTCGTCTTGGGGTCGCGGCGGTGGACGGGGCAACTGCCGCTGAGGTCGGCGTTTCCCCAGGTGGCAGCGCGGGCGCGGGGGTCCTGGCTGAGGACGTACTCGGTGGCCCAGCGGGGCAGCGGGCCGAGGTCGGAGCGCCCGCCGGTGGTGCCGAAGTAGGCCATGATCGTGCCGCGCTGCAGGATTTGCGTGTTGTACGAACCGGCCCAGAACCGCCCCGCCCCGGCCAGAGCCTTCTCGGGGACCCCGAACCCGGTGTCGTACGGCGGCAGCAGGCCGGTCGCCACGAGTTGCTTCACGTCGTAGCGGACGTGGACCTGGTCCAGGGGCCTGCCCAGCCAGAAGCGCTTGACCCAGCGGGTGGAGGCGGTGTGGCCGCGGTATTCCTCGTAGCGGGCGTCCTCCTTGGCCTCCCAGGCCCCGGCGTTCGTGCGGGAGAACAGCTCCTTGCCGGCGGAGCGGATGGTCACGTCGTAGGGGACGGCGCCGGGGGCGGTCCACTTGGTGTTCTCGACGATCACCGCGACCCGGGCCGTGCCGGCGCCCGGGTAGCAGCGGACGCGGAAGTGGACCTCCAGGTCGGGATCGGGCCGCCCGTTGTCGTCGGCGGGCACGGCCTTGAAGTGGTACTCGCGGACCAGCGGGCCCGCCAGCCAGGTCCGCAGCGGCGCGCCCGAGGCCGCCTGCTTGAGGCTGGCCGAAACGGTCGGACCTTTGTGGATTCGGAATGTCACGGTGACGTCGGCCACGCCCTTCAGGTCGGCCTGGGGGTCGGCGGCCGCGGGGGCGGCGGCCGGGGCGGCCTGGGTGATGGGAAGCGCCAGCTTCGCCCCGGCGGCCAGCTCGGGCAGGTCCACGGTGAGGATGGCGTGCTTGACCGACCCGTCCGGCCAGCGTCGCTTGACCTCAGCCTGCGTCGCCCGCCCCGCGGCCGCAACGCTCGTGGTGGCCTGTCCCTTGGCGAAGATCATCCCAAACGTGACCGGCCCGGCGGGGCGGGGGGCGTTCGAGGTGTTCTCCACGGTCACCGTCGAGACGGGGACGTTCGATGTCTGTGCCGCGGCGGAGGCGGCGGCCAGCAGCAGGGCGATGGCGGCGTTTCGCAAGAGCATACGTATTCTCACTTTCTCCGGGGGTGGCCCCGGCTGCCGGCGTAGCTCACCGGCCTTTTCCAAGGATGTCGCTCACCTCGCCTGCCGCCTGGAACAGCCGGAGGGAGGCGTCGTGGATGGCGGAAGCGTCCCAGGCCTCGACGTCGTAGGACTCATGGGTCAGCCGGGCCAGCTTGACCCGTTCACGCAGGACCTCGTTGCATCGCCGCGTCAGGTCTTCTCCGATCGCGTCCGCCTTGATGCGGGCGGCCTCGGCGATGACGATGGCGGCCTCGGCCTCCTGGAGGCCCTCGCGGAACAGCTCCAGCCGGACCGTCGAGACGGGCCCGTCGGGGCCGGGGTGGGCCATCATGCAGGTCGTCGGCTCGCGCTGTGCGCAACTGCTGTGGGGGTAGCGGTTAAAGATGTTGGAGGGGCGTGCCCGCCCGTTGGGCAGGCGCCAGAAGTCCAGGCAAAACCGGGCTATTCCGGGGGTATTGCAGTACAGCCCCCGCTCGGCCGTGAGGCGCATCCGCACCGGCGGGATGTTGTCGAAGTCCTTGCGGATGTAGGCGATCCCCGGCCCGGGCATGTCCCAGATGGTCGGGAAGCGGTCTTCGAAGGGCTTGACCTCCAGGCCGTAGCAGAACTCCTGGCAGACGATGGCCCCGCCGCCCCGCATGGGGATGGGCTCGCGGACGAAGGTGTTCTTATGGCAGCCCATGGTCCACCCGACGTTGGGCAGGATCTCGTTGAACATGGCACAACTGGCCTCGTCGGGCACGCCGTCGCCGAGGATGCCGATGCAGAGGCTCTTGCCCATGCCCCGGGCGGCGAGCTTGTCGCGGAGCGTGTGCAGCACGGGCGTCCAGAACGCCTTGGACTCGCCCGTGCCGAACGGCGGCACCTGGAGGCTCTCGACCCGCTTGCCGGTGGCCGGGTCGATGACGGTCACCGTGTTCTGGTGGTCCGGCTTGCGGGCGCCCCATCCGCCGGCGTGCCAGACCTGCAAGGCCACGAACCTGGGCGTCCCGAGGTGCCTGGCGACCAACTCCAGGTAGCGGTCGAGGATGCTGTAGTCGTGCCGGAAGCCGCCGCCCTCGGTCCGGATCCAGCGGACGAAGCCCTCGTCGTTGCCGAACTGGGTCTGCTCGACGACGGGGATGTTCACCATGTCGCAGCCGACCTGCCCCAGCAGGGCGAAGGCACGGTCCATCAGCTTCCAGTGGGCGTCCGACCACATGGGGACTTCGTACTTCAGGGCCAGCGTCGTGGGGGACTGGTACATGTTCACCACGGTCCGGAAGTCCCGGGGCGCCGGCGCCGTCCAGTTGGCGACCGTCAGCTCCACGGGGACCTTGACCGACGCCGGGCCGTTGGCGGAGACGGTCAACTCGCCGCGGTACTGCCCGGCCTCGGCGCCAGCCGGGACGTCCACCGTCAGCCAGACCGGCACCAGTGCGGCCGGCGCGGCCTTGACCGTCTCCGGCGGCGCATCCAGCAGGCCGTCGAAGGCGGGCTTGCGGCGGAGGGTGTCGATGACGCCCGGGACGGCGAAGCGGATGTGAACGTTCGCGGCGGCGATGCTCCCGTTCGCGCCCTTCAGTTCGGCCGTCGAGACCTTCACGCCGGAGATGTCCTGCCCGGCGGCCAGGACCACCGCGCCCGCGCCGATTCCGTTGCGAGGAGCCACGATGCGGACGGGATCGAGCCCCTCCAGCCCGTCCAGCCGGCTGGCGGCGTCCAGCCGATCGTGGACGTTCATGTTGTAGACGCGCAGCGGCCCGGGGACTCCCGTGTTGGCCTCGACGGCGGCATCGGCCGTCAGCCGGGCGTCCAGAAGGCCGATCGGCACCCACGCGAAGGTCATGTTCCGGTTCGGCCGGAACCAGTTCGCCGCCGTGGGGTGATAGTCGCCGCGGTGCAGTTCGATGGCCAGCACGTTGACGCCCTTGGTGAGGAGGCGGGCGGGGATCTCCGCCGTCAGCTTCCGCGTCCGCTTGGCCGCCAGCTCGCCCGCGTCCTTCTCTTTGAGGAACTCGCCCATGGCGTCGACCCAGACGTCGTCGCCGTAGGGCGTTGCGGGCGACATCGGCGCCACCGCGCCTTCCGGCATCCCCGCCCGGCCCAGCTCGGTCCCGTTGACGTAAACCACGGCCCCGCCGCGGAACGCCAGCGCAAGCCGAAGCCCCTTGACTTGCGCAGGGTCGTCCACGCGGAACAGGCCCCGAACGGCCAGAAGCCCGAGCTGAAACGTGTCGTCGCCCTCGGCCAGCACGTCCATGTCCCTCGGCCAGTCCGTCGGCGTGAACGACGGCTTCATCCAGTCGGCCGGAGGGGGAGGGGTCTGGAGGTACTGTATCTTCGGCCGATGGGTGAACGAACGCTGATCGACGGGCATGGCATCGAACTTGGGATTGTCGGCCGTGAACACCGGCGTCCGCCAGGCAAAGGCCCAGCGCCACGGGCCGGCGAGGGACAGGATTGTCCCGCCCGATTCGGCCGAGGCGACGGACCCTTGCGCCGCAGCCCTCACCGGGCGGATTGCCGGCAGAGACAGAAGGGCGACGAGAAGCATGAGGTCCGTCTTCCACTCGCGCATTGGATGATCACTCCAGGGGAGCCTTCCCTGCCGGACCTCTCCGTAACGTCGAATGCGGCCGGCATTGGCCGCTATTATAGCGTCCCTCCGTCGGCACGCCAGCAGGTGCCCGTGCCGGGGCGCCAAACCGGTTGGCGCTGCGCTTGTTGCGTCCGTGGGGCGTCTGCTATCATGGCCCTGCGGCATGAGGCCGCCGCGCCTATCAAGGCCGGGCCGGTGCCGGGCCGGGCACGACCGGCTTGGCGACCCGATGCGTCCGCCTCGCCCGAATGCTCTGCAATACCGCTCGGACGGGCGAGTTAGACCTTGGTATGGCAGGCCGTGCGACCTTCCCGGTGTCAGAAGTTGATCCCCAGGGACGCGCATCCCCGGCTTGGGGAGCGGCGCGGTCCCCAAGCGGACCACGACCCTTGGCGCCACAAGAGCCCAAAAGCGACTGTCTCGACGCGGAGCTGGTCCGGCGGATACGCCGCGGCGACGGGGAGGCGTTCGCGCAGCTCGTGGGGCGGCACGGGGGGCGCCTCTACGCGGTCGCGGCGTCAATGCTGGGCAACGGCCCCGACGCCGAAGACGCGGTGCAAGAGACGCTTACCGGCGCCTTCCGCGGGCTCCGGGGCTTCCAGGGGCGGTCGTCGGTCAAGACCTGGCTGATGCGGATCCTGGTGCGTTGCGTGGCGAAGATACGCCACGGGCGGTACGTCCGCGTGGCCGAGCCCATCGACTACGTCGAAGGCCCCGCCGACGCCGAGGCCGCCACCGACATCCGTCTGGACGTCAGGGACGTGCTGGCGGACCTGTCCGAGGAGCACCGCGCCGTCATCGTGCTGCGGGCGATGCAAGGATTAAGCTACGACGAGATCGCCGAGGTCCTGGACGTTCCGCGCGGCACCGTCGAATCCAGGCTGTTCCGCGCCAGGCAGATCCTCAAGGAACTGCTGAAGGACTACCTGCCGTGACGGGGGGAGAAGCCTTCCGTAAGTCTTTGCAATGGCATGACCTGGGGTTTTCACTTCGCCCGGCCGGCCCCGGCGGTGCAGGAAAAACTCGACCGACACGGAATAAACGCCCCCTCCAGCGGAACCATACCAGCGAACGAGACGACAGGAGACGGTCTCCGCGGAAGGAGCAAAGCATGGTTTCCTGCGATCACTTCATAGCGGTCAGCGCGTATATCGACGGCGAGTTAGAGCCGGACGAGGCCGACGCGCTCCAGTCCCATTTGCAGCAATGCCCCGCCTGCCGGCAGGAGTTGGCTCGCCTGCAGGCAATTGCCGAGTGGCTCTTGGCCGCTCCGGTGCCGGAAATGCCGGCCGATGTCGCCCTTCGCCTGCGCCGCCATGCCACGCCCGTACGTGACCGGGCGGTGCTGCGAACCGCCAAGGCGCTGACCGCCGCGGCGGCGGCGGTGCTGATCACCTGCTCGGCGCTGCTGTGGCGGGAGCGGACGGCGGCGGCGCCGCCCCAGCCTTCCGTGGCGTGGGAAAGCGTGGCCGTGATGCCCGCCGCACAGGTGCCGGCCGAACCGGCCTTGGAGGAGGATGTGGACGTTGAGCTGGCGCG
Source organism: Phycisphaerae bacterium (assembly GCA_035686585.1). GTDB lineage: Bacteria > Planctomycetota > Phycisphaerae > SM23-33 > SM23-33 > DASRZG01. The sequence goes on along the minus strand of DASRZG010000024.1, from coordinate 1,276 downwards.
TCTACTCCTCGGATCGGCCCTTTCAGCAGGAGGGCCCGGAGATGAATAGGATCCAGGTGGCCGTGATTGCCGGGGTGGCGCTGGCCTTCGCTGCCGGCGGCTCGGTGGGGATGCTGATCCGCTCGGACCGCCCGGGCCGGCCTGAAGGCAAGGAGGAGCGCGGGGGCGGGCTGACGCGCGACCTGAACCTCACCCCCGAGCAGCAGGCGCAGATGAAGGAAATCTGGTCGAAGGTGATGACGCCGGAGGGGATGCAGCAGTCGCGGCAGCGCCGGCAGGAGTTGCAGCAGCGGCGCGACGACGCGATCCAGGCGATGCTCACCGACGAGCAGCGTGCGCGGTATCGGGAGATATTCGCCGAGCACGAGGAGGCGACGGAGGAGATGTACCGGGAGCGATCCCGGCGGGTCGACGAGGCCGTCGAGCGGACCAAGGCCATCTTCACCGAGACGCAGCGGCAGAAGTACGAGGAGATCCGCAAGAACCGGCATCGCGGATCGTTCCGCGGTAACAGGGGGAGCGGCTCGTTCCGCTACGGCGGCTCGAGTGGGCCACGGACCCGCAAGGCGCCCCAGGAGCCTTCGGACGTCCCGCCCCCTGGCGACAGTCCGGGCGGGGAGATCAAGAGTGGACAAGACCGGCCGGAGACCCCGGCCGGAAGGATCGACGACCTTTCGCCCGGATCGGAGCGATTGCTCTACGCCTGCCTGGACGTGCCGGGCCGTCGAAACATGGAATAGAGGGTAGACCGATGAGAAACGCAACGGTAGCGAGCATCATGCTGTTGTTGACCGCGGCGGCGGCAGTCGCGGACGACGGGCCGCGCCGCGGCCCCCGCCGGCCACTGCTGGAGATGCTTCAGGCCGCGCGGGCGCAGCACAAGGGTGACCGGGCGGGGATTGCTCCCCGCATGGACCGGGACCGGGACGGCGACCGGCGCCTGCCGATGATGGCCCCGAACCGGGGCGGGTTCGGCGACGGACAGCGCCCACCCATGATGGGCCGCGGCCGCTTCGGCGGAGGACAGCGTCCGCCGATGATGGGTCGCGGCGGCTCCGGCGGCATGCAGCAGCGTCAGCCCATGATGGGTCGCGGTGGTTTCGGCGGCATGCAGCGTCCGCCGATGATGGGCCGGGGCGGAGCCGCCCGGCGCGGCCCGGCGGCTGCACAGGGCCGCCGTGACGGCGACCGGCGTCCGCCCATGATGGGGCGGCGGCGCGAGGCCGATCGTCCGCGCGAGCCGATGGCGGCTCGGCGAGGGCCCGGCGCGGTTCGT
>DASRZG010000023.1:0-3573 GCA_035686585.1 Phycisphaerae bacterium | reverse complement strand
GGGCGACCTGACGGCCGGGCAGCTCGAGGAAGGCCTGACGCTGCAGCAGAGGCGGTCCGAGCGGATCGGGGAGCTGCTCTGCCAACTCGGGCACGTGGGCCCGGTGGCCGTACGCGAGGCCCTGGTCGTTCAGGCGGGGTTGCCGCGGGTGAGCCTGTCGGACGGGGAGGTGTGCCCCGAGGCCGTCGCGGCCGTGCCGGCCGAGGTGGCGCTGCGGTACAACGTCCTGCCCTTCGCGCTGCATGACCGGACGCTCAGCGTGGCGATGGCGGATCCGTTCGACCGGGTGGCGGTCGAGTCGCTGCGGGTGCTGACGGGCCGGCGGATCGACCGGCACTACTGCCCCGAGGGCGAGCTGGGCGAGGCGGGCCGGCGGGCGTACGGTTCGAGCGTGGCGCGGATGATCGCCGACCTGGACGTGCCTTCGTCCGCCGTCGAGCCGGAGGGGGAGGAGCTGACCCACCGCCTTCAGGAGCTGGCGTCCGAGCCGTCGATCGTCAACCTGGTCAACCTGATCATCCTGGAAGCCGTGGACAGCCGCGCCAGCGACATCCACATCGAGCCGTTCGAGAAGGCCTTGCGGGTGAAGTACCGGGTGGACGGCGTCCTGCACGAGGTGTCCCCGCCGCCGAAGCGCCTGGTGGCGGCGGTGGTCTCCCGGATCAAGATCATGGCGGGGATGGACATCGCCGAGCGGTTCGTTCCCCAGGACGGGCACATCACCTTCCCGACGCCGCGGGGCAAGATCGACCTCCGCGTGGCGACGATCCCGACGGTGTTCGGCGAGTGCGTGGTGATGCGGATCCTCGACCGGGCGACGGCGCTGATCGAGCTGGAAGGGCTGGGCCTGGACGAGACCTGCCTGGTGCAGTTCAACCACCTCCTGACCCGGCCTCACGGGATCCTGCTGGTCACCGGGCCCACCGGCAGCGGCAAGACGACCACGTTGTACGCCGCCCTGAACAAGATATACACCCCGGCGCAGAAGATCATCACCATCGAGGACCCGGTCGAGTACCAGCTCGACGGGATCAACCAGATCCCCGTCAATCCCAAGCGGGGGCTGGGGTTCGCCAACGGGCTGCGGGCGATCGTGCGGCAGGACCCGGACATCATCATGGTGGGGGAGATCCGCGACCGCGAGACGGCCGACATCGCCATCCGCAGCGCCCTGACCGGGCACCTGGTGTTCTCGACCCTGCACACCAACGACGCGGCCGGCGCGGTCACCCGGCTGCTGGACATGGGCGTCGAGCCGTTCCTGCTGTCCTCGGCCCTGGAGGGCGTGCTGGCGCAGCGGCTGGTGCGGACCATCTGCCCGCACTGCAAGGCGCCGCACCGGCCCAGTCCGGAGGCCCTGCGGAGCGCGGGGCTCACCGACGAGAACGGGCGGGGCGGGTCGTTCTTCCGCGGCGAAGGCTGTGTCCACTGCCGCCAGAGCGGCTACCTGGGGCGGATTGGCATTTTCGAGCTGCTCCGGGCGACCCCTGTCGTTCGGGAGGCGATCGTCGCCCGGGCGAGCGCCGCCGAGATCGCGGCCGTGGCCCCCGCCGACCACCGACCCATGCGGGCTGACGGCTGCCGAAAGGCCGTGGCGGGCGTGACGACGCTCGAGGAGGTCTTGCGCGTGACGCAGGATACGCAGACGGAAGAAGCCCTGGTGTGAGGGGGAACGGCAAATACGAAATACGAAATCCGAAATGCGAAACAAACGGCAAACTCGAAAACGGCAAAGAAGAAGCGGCGAAGAAGAAGCAACGCGGAATCGGCGGCGACAGGTGAGAGGAGTTGAGCATGCGGACAAGGACGAGCGCGGTGTTGGCGGTGTGTCTGGTCGTCGCGGCGTTGGTGGCGGGGGGGTGTTTCTCCGCCCATTCGACGCGGACGTATACGGGCCAGATCGTCAGTAAGGGCGCGGAGAAGAAGATCCAGATCGGCAAGACCACCAAGGACCGGCTGATCACCGTGCTGGGCAACCCCACCGAGGCCAAGCCCCTCGGCGAGGGCGTGGAGTTGCTCAAGTACGAAGGGACCGAGGAGGTGGCGAACGCCTCGCAGACGGCCTTTGTGGGCGGCGCCCGGGAGACCGTCCGACGGCGGGTGACCCACTACTACGAGGTGGAGGGCGGCGTGGTGGCCCGGCACTGGAAGGACTCGGTGTGCCTGCAGAAGGACTCGAAGATCAACGCGCCTTGAGCGTCCGGGGCCGGCCCTCAAGCACCACACAGGTTGAAAACCTGTGCCACCGAGGGTGATGGAACGCCTATGCCCGAATACAGGTACAGCGCGATCGGTGACGACGGGGAGGCGGTGACGGGGCGGATCGCCTCGGGCGCCCGGGCCGAGGCCATCTCCCAACTGGCGGCGCGGAGCCTGTACGTGACCGACCTGACGGCCCCGGGGCAGGCCCAGGAAGCGGCGCAGGGACGGGCCGGGGGCTGGTCCCTGCGCCGCCGCGTGCCCATGCGGGCGCGGGCGTCGATGCTGCGGCAGTTGGCCACGGCCCTGAAGGCAGGGCTGGGGCTGCTGCCCGCGCTGCAGGTGGTCGCCGAGCAGGCCGAGCAGGCGCCGCTGCGCTCGCTGGCGGATCACCTGGCCCAGCGGGTGCAGGCGGGGGATTCGCTGTCGGAGGCGATGGCGTCGCGCCCGCGGGACTTCTCCCGCCTGGAGGTGAGCATGGTCCGGGTGGGCGAGACGGCGGGCGTGCTGGACGAGGTGATGGGCTACCTGTCGGAGTTCGCCGAGCGGGACGTGGACGTCCGCGAGCAGGTCCGCTCGGCCGCGGCGTACCCGGTGTTCGTGCTGTCGCTGGCGGCGGTGTCGGTGGTGGTGATCGTGGCGGTGATCCTGCCGCGGGTGATCGGGACGGTCATCGACAGCACGGGCACGATGGCGCTGCCGGCGCCGACGCGGATCCTGCTGGGCGTCTCCGGCGTGCTGCGGTCGTACGGTTGGGCGCTGGCGATCGCGGCGGCGGGGGCGGTGGTGGGCTTCCGCGCGTGGCTGCGGCGCCCGGCGGGCCGGCTGGCGTTCGACCGGTTCAAGCTGCGGATCCCCGTGCTGGGGACGGCGTTGCGGCGGGTGGCGGTGGGGCGGTTCGCCCGCACGCTGGGCACGCTGAGCGCCTCGGGCATCCTGATCCTGGAGGCCCTGGACGTGCTGCGCGACACGCTGGGCAACGAGGCCCTGGCCCAAAAGATCGACGAGGTGGCCGCCGAGATCGTCCAGGGCCAGTCCATCGCCGATCCGCTGCGAAGGACCGGGCAGTTCCCGCCGCTGCTGATCCAGGTGATCGCCATGGGCGAGCGCACCGGGCGCCTGGACGAGCTGCTGCTCCAGACCGCCCAGTCTTACGAAAAGGAAACCGCCGCCGCCCTGCAGCGCGTCATGACCGTCCTGCCCGCCGTGCTGATCGTGCTGCTGGCGCTGGTGATCGCGTTCATTCTGGCGGCCGTGCTGCTGCCGATCGTCGAAATGGGAACCGCCATCCCAGGGACGTGAGAGGAATCAACCATGCCAACCCCGCAAACCCGCCGCCGAAGACGAGCGGCCTTTACCATCGCCGAGGTCCTG
>DASRZG010000022.1:0-2348 GCA_035686585.1 Phycisphaerae bacterium | reverse complement strand
GGACAGGGGAGAGACCAGCGGGGCGAGCATGGAGCCGATCTGAAGGATCACGGCCACGATCCGGGCCCGCTCGGTCTCGGCCTCCAGGTCCTCGCGCGCGGCCTTGCACTCGGCCACGATCCCGGCCACGTCCGGGGAGAGCGTCAGCTCGTGCTGGACGGCGCTGACGAAGGGGAGCCGCACCGCCGGCAGCTCGGCGGCGTTCACCCTGCCGGCCTCTACCTGGTCCAGGGCGGCCGAGAGTGCGTCGCGGACCAGCCGCGCCGCCGCCAGGTCGTCAGGGCTGAGTAGTTGGGTTTCCCGTGCCATCATCGGCCTCCTTGCCGGTTGGCGCCGCTTCGCTCTGCTCGAACAGGTCCAGGACGTCCTTGGCGATATTCAGGGCCGTCCTGGCGGCGGCGATCACCTGGTCCTCGGTTCTGAGGCTGTCCAGCCGGGCCTGGCAGTTTTTCACCATGCAGTCGGCCAGGGCCCGGCTGTCCAGGCGGAGCTGTTCGGCGAGGTCCACTTTCCCGCCGGCGGCCAGGGCGTCGCAGTAGGCCTCCATCGCCGGCTGGGCCTTCTCCACGTACTTGCCGATCGCCGCAACGTCGGCGGCGGCGAAGTTCCGCTGGGCCGCCGTGGTGCATGCCGGCAGGCAGCAGGCAACCGGCAACAGGCAACAGATCGCAAACACGCTCCATCGTCTCATCACAGTTCTCCTTAACTGTTCGCTTTGCGAAAACTCATGTGTCCGGGACCCAAAGCTTGCCCGGGCCCGGCTGTGTCCAGTCGAAATACAGCTCCTGGGTGAACCCGTAGAGGGTCTGGGGGTAGACCGGAATGCGCGGCGTCAAGTCGGTCCATGCCCCGTTCTCGTTGGCCTTGCCCTGCCACGCGTAGATGTATGCCACGGTGATGGAATCCCCCTCTTCCCGCCTGGGGTAAAGTCGGTAGGCCGACCCGTAATCCGGGGGCCAGGTAGTCTGCAACGGGGAATGCAGCCCACAGCCAATATCTGGGGAGGCGGGGTCGGGCCATTGCAAGTACATCCCGACCCCGGCGAAGGGCCTGACGAATGCCGCGCACACAGGGGGCCGTTCAGACGCTCGCCAGGTAGTAACCGGGCAATTTGTGTTCTCCCATTTACGAACGAAGATCACCGAGCCAGTCGGGACAGGCCAGAACGGCACTGGCCAAGCGGCCGGCCAGTAAACATGGTTCGCGGCGCCCGTCAATTTGTACTGGTTATTCTCGTCGCGTGTGCGCGAGGGGTAAAAGGACTGGTGGGTCAGGGGGTTGACCTCGTCCACGTACCAACCGTATCCCATGCGGAGGAGGCCGTAGTACATATCTATGTACGCGTAAGTTTGGCCCACGTCCCTCCCGTCGACCACCTTGCACCACATGGTCTCGCCGCCGGCCGGGGGGACCGGCGGGCTGCCGGCGGGCCGCCGGTTGTAGTTCGGCCCGAGCGGGTCCGGGTGGGTCCGCTGGAGCAGCGCCTGGATGTTCTTTTCGACAACGTCCATGTCACCTACGTGACGTGACGTGACGTACGTCACGTCACCTGCCGGCGCTCAGGAGCGCTTAATCTTGTCGAGCAACTCCGCAACGCATACGACCACGACAACCAGCAACCCCACGTCGCACAAAAGCGCCACCGAAATCTTGAACCACGCGTCCATCTCTCTGTCCTTTCACCCTGTTGGCGGGGCGGTAGCCCCGCCCTACGCCTGTTCGGCCTCCACGTAGTCCACGGCCGGCGGGCCCACGGCATCGGCCGTTACCGCCGGCACTCGCAACACGGGCCCGGGCGTGCCCGCGGCGGTCACCGCCCGCAGGTGCAGCCGCACCCGCTGGCCGTGATCGAACGTGGGGCTGAGCGCCTGCCGGATCCGCCAGGTGCCGGGGATGGCGATCGTGTCCACCAGGGAGCCCCAGTCGGCCTGGCCGTCGGGGGCCTCCAGGGCCACCTGAATGGCGGTCGCCTTGCCGGCCTCGGCCGTGGCCGAGTAGAAGCAGTCCAGCCAAACCTTGCCGGCGGCGACGGGAGAGGCCCGGGCCGAGAGGATGCGATTGGGCGGGGGGCCCACGAGCTCCCCGCCGGCGGTGACCTGGGCCCGCACGCAGCGGGTCGTGTTGGCCTCCTCGACGCCGGCATCCGAGACGGCCCGGATGCCGTAGTAGTAGTCTTCGCCCGCGACGTGGCCCAGGCCGACCAGGTCGGCCTCGTCCACGCCGGCCCGCGCGTGGGCCACGGCCTGGGCGTAGTCGATCGAGTCGGCACCGCCCACGCCGCGGTAGATGTTGTAGCCTCCCTGCTGGAAGGCGGCCGTCATGAACGGCACGCCCACGGCGACGGAGGT
>DASRZG010000021.1:0-4653 GCA_035686585.1 Phycisphaerae bacterium | reverse complement strand
CAACATCCTCTTCGAGCGGCTCTCGGACCGGCCCGACCTGGACGAAATCCTGCATGACACCCACCTCGGGGACGCCTGGTACAGCGGCATTCTCGGGGGGGTGCCCGCTGACAAATGAAGGTCGCCATCCTCAGTGAGTCCCCGGCCGATGAAGCGGCCCTGCACGTCCTGATCGGGGCCGTCCTGGGCGAGCCCGTCGAATTGTCAGAGCCCAGCCCACGAGCCCGGCCGGGCGGGTGGCCCTCGGTGCGAGACCTCCTCCCGGCGGTCATCAGGCACCTGCACTACCAGACCGACGCGGAGGGGCTGGTCGTGGTGGGCGACTCCAACTCCACGCCCGTCGACCCGGCGCGGCCGCGGGAGGGACTGGAGACGCTGGAACCGTCGCGCCTTGTCCAGCTCAGACAGGCGGCCTCGGACGCGCTCGCCCAGCTCCGACTGATCGAGAATCGCCCCCCGCTGAAGGTCGCTGTGGGCCTGGCCGTGCCGGCTATCGAGGCGTGGCTGGTCTGCGGGGCCCACCCCAACGTCTCGGAGAATGCCTGGGTCTTGGGCCTCCGCGAGGGCAGGACGCCCTACACCAAGAACGAGCTGAAGCGTCTGGTCTACGGCTCCGACAGGCCGGGCCGGCAACAGCAGCGTCAACGGGCCATCGAGCAGGCCCAAAGGGTGGCGGGGATGATCGATGAGCTCCAGAGGCGTTTCTCGATCGGCTTCGGCGCCTTGGCCGACGCCCTGCGGGGCTGGCTGGAGTGAGGGGAGGCAAGGGTGCGGCGGAATCGGGCCGAGACGCGCGGGGGATTCCGGCGGGTGTGCAACCGGGGCGGGGCGGGGAGGTTAGCGGGTCCCCGGCACGGCCGGGTGAGGCGGACCGGCTGAAGTAGCATTGCCGCGGGGCGCGGGTCGGGTATAATGTGCTTTAGAGCGTGACGGTCCCATGGAAATACGCCAGCAACATCGCGTTTCGGACCTGCGATTCGTGGTCTACAACCGGGCGCTGCACCCGGAGTTGTTCGACATCTACCACGACCACCGGATCGTCAAGGCCGAGTACGAGGCCCAGGTCTGGATCACCGGGCTCAGCCACGTGATCGGCTTCTACCGGCGCGACGCGGTGTTCACCGAGGTGATCGCCAGCGCGGGCGCCGAGCTGCCCGTCCGGGGCAAGCTGATGAGCGCCCCGTTCCACGGCGAGCGGGACAAGCAGTTCGAGCACGATGACGGCCTGCGGTACCTGACCAGCTTCCAGGTGGAGCGGATGAGCCCCCGCCTGTACGCCAAGGTCCACGACGACCTGGTCCAGCGAGGCAGCGGCCACGGGATGTACGTCCCGTTCCCCGAATGGGCGGGCCGGTCCCAGACGCCGTTCTCCTACCTGGACTACGAGGCGAAGGTCAACCAGCTTCACGTCTTCGCCTATCACGCGTTCCCGGACGACCTGACTCTGATCAAGACACAGTCGATCTTCGAGCTGCTGCAGGCAGCCCCATGAAAACGACCGTTCGCATCGCCGCCTGGGCGGCGCTGCTGCTGACCGCCCCCCTGACCGCACTCGCCCAGGGCATCCGCGCCGAGAACGTCCCCCGCTCCGGCCTGTCCCCCGACACCGTCGGCGCCCCCCGCAGCACCGGGCCCTCCGCCACCGTCGGCGTCCGCGAGAACTACGACAGCCCCGAAAAGGAGCTCCAGCGGATGATCCGGGGGGCCGAGTACCACCTCGACCGGGCCGACAAGCTGTTCGCCGCCGGCCAGTACGCCCCCGCCTGCCGGTCGCTGGCGTCGGCCAAAAACCTCGTCATCACCGCCGAGCTGGGCTCGCGATGGGCCGGGCTGTGCTCCCAGCTCCAGAAGATCGGCGCCGAACAGTTCGCCAAGGCCGAGGGGATGTTCCAGAAGGGTGACTACCAGGAGGCCCTCGACGAATTCAAGCGGATCGCGGCGACCTTCGTCGGCCTGCCGGTCGCTCAGGCGGCGCGGAAGTGCCTCATCGACGCCCGGGACGATCCGGAAGTCCAGGCCGCTATCAACGAGACCCGGGCGGCCAAGCTGTTCGAGGCCCTGGCGGCGCAATGCGAGCCGACGACCGCGCCGACCACCCGCCCGGCCAACGCCCCCCCGCGCCGCCAGGCCGTCACGGCCAAGGCGATCCTGGCCCTGGACGACGAGCCGTTCCTGCGGGCGGTGGACGCGCTGGAGGGCATCGCCAAGTCCTTCGGCGGCGCCCCCACCGCCGCCAAGGCCGGGGCGATCCTGCAGTCCATCCTCGCCGACGCCGCCGCCAAGGACCGGCTCCAACGCCTCCGGCGCGACCAACAGGCCGAACAGGCCCTGGCCAAGGCCCGCCAGTACGACAAGGTCGGTATGACGGAGAAGGCGGCCGGGCTGTACCGGCAGGTCATCGAGGACTTCCCCAACACACCCCAGGCCGCGCAGGCGGACGGCTACCTCGGGACGCTCCGGCTGGCCTCACCCACCAAGTGACGCGCCCTCTGTCAGTCGAGGTATTGTCCCGGACCTTGCGGGTTGTGATCCAGGAACTGACAGGCCTGGGAAAACAGGGTCCTTCCCTCTTTTCCCCCACAACTCGGGTCAGTCTTGGGTGCCACCCCGATGAATCGGGACTTGCAGCCCGTGGGGCAGGGGGGTGGATCATGGGTTGAGATCCCGGCTCCTTCCCGCACAGGCTGCAAGCCCGGGTGCCACGGCTGCGTCGTTCGCAGCCTTGCCAACAGACGTCCCGGGCGAAGGGGATTCGTTGCGACCCACCCGCATTCCGGGTCGAGGGTCGACCGGAGACCATTCTGCACGGGGGATCGACTGGCACGGTTGCGGACAACGCAACCGTGGCACCCGGCGTCCGGGCTCACGCCTCCCTCCCGGGTGCCACGGGCTGCTTGCAGCCCGTGCAGGCAGGGGGGGTGGACATGGGTTGAGATCCCGGCTCCTTCCCGCACAGGCTGCAAGCAGCCTGTGGCTTACGCTCTGGGCTACCATTCTGCCGGCCTCCGGGCTCGGCGGGCGAGTTCGCCCGCCCTACGCCCTGCCGGGTGGCACCCCCAAGGCCGCCCCGCCGGGGCGGCCTTGAGGGTGCGGGAACGGGGCAGGCCCGCCCGGGAGGTCCCGCCGCGCGTCCCACCCTCAAGCTCCACGATCTGCCGAGACAGCCGGCAGATCGCTGCGCTTGGGGGTGCCACCCGAGGTTGGCCATGGCGGCGCCGGGCGATCCTCGGCGCTGCCGGGCCGCCGGCGGCCCGCCCCGTCAAGCAAAAACTGAGAATTATGTTCCATCCCCGCGCGCCGCCGAGGCGGCGAACACACCTAACATATTGCGATAGATGGACTTTGGGACGTTCGGAAAATATGTCCCCCGCTCGCCTCCAACCGCTTTGCCCCCTTGAAGTTGGGGCCAATACCGTGTACAATAACCGCGCCATGTCGGGTGGTGCGGTGTGATTGGCAGGTCGGGTTGTGTTTTTTCACCCTCTCCCGAATCTGCCCTTGCCCGAGGTTGGCGCTGTAATCCGCGCTGTGTTGCCCGAAAGGCGTGCACCCAAGCCATCGAAATACCCGGAGACGGTGAGGGGAAATCAAGGGATTCGTGGGCCGGCGAAATTCCGGGATAGCCTGGCCTACAATGGATTGAATTGGCTGACGGATCGGGGTGGACGCGGCCAAGCAGCAAGGAGGTCTGGAATGAAGTTATGCGTCCGAATCTGTAAGAACATACGTGGTGAGTACACGGCAACTTGCCCCTCTTTGCCCGGCTGCACCAGCCGGGGGCAGACGGAAGAACAGGCCAAGGCCAAACTGGAAGAGGCGATTCACGGCTACCTTGCCAGCGTGAATAACTTCGTGCCGGAAAAGCTCGAAGAGTTCGTGGAATACCGCGTGTAGACAAGATGCTGCCGTGCTAAAGCTGCCCGTGGGGCGGTCAAGTGATGGCCGTCCCTTTTCATGCGCCAGGGACGCCGGAGACTCGTTTAGCCGCGACCCAAGGGGGAGCGCGTCCATCGCCGGACCATGTGCCTCCGCATGCGTCGGCACCTTCGCCGCCAGACAAACAGGCGTCCCGCTCCTACCCGCCGCCCGCGGGGTCTATCGCAGCACGACGGTCTTCACCTCGAACGGCCTGAACTGCAGCGACAGCGTGCCGTCGCGGCGGAGGCGGAGCGGGCGGAGGGGCTGTTCGATCATATTGCACTCGTCGGCGGCGGTGAAGGGGAACTGTCCGCCCACGCACCCGGCGGCGCTGCCGCCGACGGCCTCGTAAAGGCGGACCACCGTGCCGGCGCCGTCCTCCGACCGCTTGACCGACTCAATCACCACCGTCGGCCCCCCGCCGCCGGGGGCCTGGACGAACGGCAGCAGGCTCGTCCGCCACTTCCCCACCTGCCCCGGGAAGACGGAGACCGGCACGTTCAGCTCATACGCGGCCCGCACGGCCTCGCCGTCAGCAAAGGGCCCGTGGGGCAGGATGGAATACGTGAACTCGTGCTCGCCCAGGTCGCCCTCGGGGTCGGGCGCCACCGGCCCGCGGAGCAGGGAAAGCCTCAACACGCCGTCGAGGCAGTCCCAGCCGTACTTGCAGTCGTTCAGAACCGCCACGCCGAAGCCGGCCTCGCTCAGGTCGGCCCACTTCTGGGCGGGCCACTC
>DASRZG010000020.1:0-9228 GCA_035686585.1 Phycisphaerae bacterium | reverse complement strand
ACCGTCAGGCAGGCGTTGTTGTTGGTGTGGACCGTGCTCATCCCGCCCCGCACCGGCCCGAACCGCTCCTGCACCATCGCGTACGCCTTGGCGTAGCCGGTCACCTTCGGCGCCACCTTCAGGGCCCAGCTCACGTCCTCGTACAGCCGGCACGTGCGGGGAATCTCCGTCAGCGCCATGTGCAGCGCCTCGACCGGATCGTCCACCGCCATCGCCGCCGCCACCGCCGCCGAGAAGTACATCTCCCCGTAAATCCCGTTATACCGGTGCGATATGTACGCGTCCCGGTACGCCATCTCCGCCGCCATCTCCGGCCAGCCCGGGCAGGCATACCCCCATGGGTCCGATCGGATGTCCGCACCGATCCACTCCATGTATGGATTGTCCTTCAACCCCGCGCGGCGCCAGCTCACACCGGCCTTCAGGTTCGCCAGCGCCACCTTCTCGGCCGTGCACGCCATCGGCAGGTACTTCACCCACGCCTTGCCCACGTCCTCGGTCCTGAAGCCCGGGCCGTAGTCCTCCAGGATCAGCAGCCCCAGCACCGTGTAGGTCATGTCGTCGTCGACCGGGACGTACTTCAGCCCGCCGCGGGTGTAGTTGATCCGGGCATCCGCCCCATAGCGGACCTGGTACGGCGCGTCGACGTACGTCCAGTAGTCCGTCGGCGGGAACGCCTGGCCGTTGTACTCGGCCAGTTGCTTCATCCTCTCCGGCGCCGAGCCCTCCACGGGCGCCCCCAGCGTGCACCCGGCCGCCCTGCCCAGGAAGGCCCCGCGGATCCGATCGGCATACTGGGCGGACTGGAACCGCTCCCACACCTTCCGCGGCCCATCCGGCCTGGCGGCGCGGATCGCCTTCAGCGCGTTGGGCTCGGCCTGCTCCTGGGCGGCGGTCCGCTTGGCCGCCGCCAGCTCGCGCCGCAGCGCGCGGACCTGCCGGGCCAGCGCCGCCATCTTCCCCGACACCGCCAGCCCCTGCTCGTGCCGGACGTCCGCCCACAGGCCCAGCTCGCGCACCTCTTCCGCCAGTTTCTCGAAATATGGCACAGGATTCTCCTTTTGACCTTGTATTGGCTGATAGGCCACCGGTCATTTGGCCGATTGGTCTAGCGGAAGGCAACGAAATTCGCGCCGGCCGCGGAAAAAACGGGCAAATCCGCACTGGGTCCCGGCCGGTGCGACCCTTCGGCGTGTTCAAGACAATGCGGGCGAACCTCCCCGTCGCTTGAGCGAGTGAAGCCATGAGCCGCTGGCCCCACGCATGCCTGATCCTCCTGGCCGCCCTCGGCCTGACCGCGCGCCCCGCGCCAGCGGCCGAACTCACCCCCGCCGAACGCATCGAGCTGGAAATGCTCAAGCGACAGCTCGCCGAGACCGAGCGGACCGCCAAGACCAAGCACGAAGCCGCCGTCATGCTGCTGACCCGCACCTATCCCCAGGCCGGCGAGTTCGCCCGGCAGTTCCTCGCCGACAAGTCCAATCGCCCCGCCCGCGTCGCCGTCGCCGAGGCCATCGCCGAGCTCGGCGCCCCGGCCGCCCGCCAGGAATTCATCGAGCCCCTCCTCGAATTGCTCACCGGGCCCGACTCCACCGCCCGCACCGTCGCCGCCAATGCCCTTAGCGCGTACAAGAGCAACGGCGTCCTCGACCACCTTTCCCGCCTCGCCCGCGACCCCAAGACCGACCCCTCCGTCCGCCTGGCCATCATCGACGCCCTCGGGCGCATCCTCGACAAGGAGGCCATCGACGTCCTTGTCTTCCTCCTCGGCGACTCCGACGAGAACATCTGCAACGGCGCCTGCGACGCCTTGACCAAGCTGACCAACATCCGCGCCTTCGGCCGCGACCCCGCTCGCTGGCGCAAGTGGTGGCAGGACAACAAGAACAAGCGGCGGACCGACTGGCTGGCCGACCTGGCCGAGAGCCTCGCCCGCACCAACTTCCAGCTCGAACGGGACAACGCCTCCCTCCGCAGCCGGCTGGCGGCGGCGATGAACGACCTCTACGACGCCACCCCTCCCGCCGCCCGCGACGCCCTGCTCGCCCGGATGGTCGACGACGTCCTGCCCGAGGTCCGCCTCGCCGGCGTCCGCCTCACCCGCCGGCGAATGGGCGACTCGGCCGCCCTGCCCGACGCCCTCCGCAACCAGCTCGTCGCGCGCCTGGCCGATTCCGCCGACCCCATCCGGGCCGAGGCCGCCCTGCTGGTCGCCGAGATCGGGCCCGACGACGCCGCCAAGCTCCTGGCCGACCGCCTCCAGTCCGAACAGGTGATCGCCGTCCGCGAGGCCCTCTACCAGAGCCTCGGACTGCTTCGAGACACCCGCGTCTGGGACCAGCTTGTGGTCGGGCTGGCCGACGAGAACGACCGCGTCGCCACCGCCGCCGCCGCCGCCCTCGCACGCGTGGCCGCCAAGAACGGCATCCCCGACCCCCTCCGTGAGAAGGCCGCCGACGCCCTCCAGCTCCGCCACGCCCGCGCCGCCAAGGACGCCGCACCCGAACTGAGAGAGGCCCTCGTCACCGCCATGGGTCAGCTCAAGGACAAGCGCCTGCTGGGCCTGATCGTCTCGGCCCTGGGCGACCCCGCCGCCCCCGTCCGCCTCAGCGCCATCAAGGCCGTCCAGCAGGTCGGCGACGCCCGCAGCGCCGCGTCCGTGGCACCCCTGACCGCCGACGCCGACCGCGGCGTCCGCCTCGCCGCCATCCGCGCCGTCCGCGGGCTCGGCGGCATGGGGCACCTCGAGACCATCCTCACACGCACCGACCCCCAGGTCGAGACCGACGCGGCCGTGCGGCAGGAGGCCTGGGACGTCGTCATGGAACTGCTGGTCAAGGCCGACACCGCCAAGCTCGCCGCCCTCGCCGACCAGCTCGAACGCCGCCCCGACGCCCGGCAGCACCTCATCGGCCTGCTGAAGCTCTGGTACGGCAAGATCCCCGCCGACCAGGTCCCCCAGTGGGCGCCCGTCCGCCAGCGGTTCGGCGAGGCCCTGCTGGCCGCCGACCGGCCCGCCGAGGCCGCACGCGAACTCCTGATCGTCTACAACGCCCTGCGGAAGGCGAACATGCCCGACGCCGGCACCGTCTGGGTCAAGTGGATCCGGGCCCTGCTGGCCGCCGACGACCCCGCCGCCGTCGCCCGCCTCGCCGAAAACGGCGAGCCCAACACCTTCCAGGCCGGCGCCGAGGCCCTCGTCGCCCGCGTCCAGGCCCTCCAGGCCGCCAAGGGCTGGGACGCCCTCATCCGCCTGGCCGCACCGGCCGTGACCAGC
Source organism: Phycisphaerae bacterium (assembly GCA_035686585.1). Classification (GTDB taxonomy): domain Bacteria; phylum Planctomycetota; class Phycisphaerae; order SM23-33; family SM23-33; genus DASRZG01. The sequence continues at coordinate 5,951 of DASRZG010000020.1, read as the reverse complement.
CTGGCGCCCCGGCTGACCGACGCCCAGAACGAGACCCTCAAGACCGCCCTGGACCAAGCCCGCGCCGAGCAGAAGCGGGCGGACGCCCAGCGCGTCGCCGCCCTCCTCCCCCGGCTGACCGACCCCGACGAGGCCGCCCGATCCGCCGCCGTCAAGGAGCTCACCTCCCTCGGCCCCCGGGCCGTCGGACCCCTCCTGCTCCACCTCCAGGCCCTGCTCGCGGCGACCCCTCCCAACCCCGCCGCCGAGAAGGCCGTCCTGAGCCTGCTCATCGCCATCGACCCGCGCTTCACCGGCTACGACCCCACCGCCCCCCTCGCCGCCCGCGCCACCACCGTCTACGACTGGCTCAAGAAGACCAACCCGTAGGCGGGAAGGTCCACGCCGAGAACGCCGAGACCGCGGAGGGTGAGGCATCCCCAAAGTGCGGTTTCCGATTTCCCGTTGAGGCGTCGGGAGGATGCCGCCCTTGGTTTCCCAGAAGGCACCTTTACCGACACCCACCGCCCCCAGACCGTCGCTCATTCGCGAACGGGGCTGTTTACAAAACCGCCATTTGTAAACACCCAGTGAATCCTCACAACATACTTTTACATCTGCCCTTACGCGAGTTCCTGTGCCGTTTACATCGGAACCTTGTAAACACCCCCCCTTGGGTTCGGTTCAATCCTCGCAAAGTGCCTTAAAAAAATGTGTTACATGGATTCTGATCCCGTTTCCGAACCTAACGCTGTAAACACCCATGTTATTCTCGTATTTCCGAGTCTTCGCGTTTTCTAAAACTCGCCTCTGGGTCGGTGTGGTTCTGGTAGGCGAGCCCGAGCGACCGGGCTTGGGGGACCGGGCCTGGGTGGCCGGGGCAGTTTCTCCGTCGCTGTCCACCGCCCGCAGCCCGCCCTCCCGGCCTGCCCGCCCCGGCTACCGGGGCGGGCGGCTGCCCCTTGGGCTTCCCGTAGAGGTTCCGGACCCTTTTCGGCTTGGACCCGCCCACCTCAGCCCGCCGGGGCGAAACATGCCAGCCCACCGCGGCAGTCGAAGCGAAGCGCAGATGCCGGTGGTACGGTGGGAGAGACGCCCCCCCCTCCAAGGTCCAGCCCCGCGAGGGGCGGCACAGAGTGGACAGGAAAGGTTCCCGACCCTTCCTTGCGATCCTTCGTCCTACACCTCCCCGGATGATCAACTTGACATTGTGTCGGTTTTTATGCAGATTAGCTGCACCAAATGGTGTACAATGACGATATCAGTGAAATATGCGGGCATAGGCAGCGTTTTCAAACTGCTTGGACGGAGCTCCTGCGATGCTGATCCAGTTCAAAGTTGCCAACTTCCAGTGCTTCCGCGACGAGGTGACACTGAATTTGCAGCCTGGCGGGCGGGATACGAGATTGCTGGGCAACATCTGGCAGGGACATCGGTACCGCGCGCTCAAGTCCGCCGCGATCTTCGGCCCCAACGCCTCCGGCAAGACGTCATTGCTGCATGCCCTTTACGTGTTTGCCCGGTTCGTGAGGGATTCCGCGACCCGGATGAACGTCGGGGACCCGATCAGGGGCATCTCGCCGTTCCGGCTGGCCGGCGCGACCTGCAAGGAGCCGTCCTGCTTCGAAGTGCTGATTGAGTTGGAGGGAGTGGGCTATCGGTACCGCCTGGAAGCAACGGCGGAGCGCGTTCTTCATGAACTGGTTGAGCGACAGGATTCGGCAAAGGGGGCCGGCTGGCTGAAGCTGATTGACCGCGATGCGAAGCAAGGGCATGTCGCCCTCCATGAGCGGCTGGGGGCGCAGGCGAGGCGCGACCAGATCGTCCAGGACACGCGCGACAACGCCCTGATTCTGTCTCGCGCGGCTGAACGCAACGTCAAACCGGTGGTCCCGCTCTTCAACTGGTTCCGCCAGCGCGTCCACCATCAGAATGTGGGCGCTGGGGCGCCCCCGGACATGATGGAACTTACGTCGATCGCTCGGTCGGCTGCAGATGATCCTAAGCTGCTCCGCCGTCTCTCGGATTTCATCCGCGACGCCGACACGGGCATTATCCGCGTAGATACCGAGGCAGTTCCCGTTGCCGTTGATGGCTTCTTGATCGATCATCCTGACAACCTCTCGGCCAAGGAGAAGGCAGCAATCTCAGAGCTCGGGAAGGCCCTGAATGGACTCCTGAAGCTGCACGGGGAGGCGGAAGGGGAGAACGGTGTCGAGCGGACAGGAAAGCTGGTGCGTTTCTTCACGGAGCATGGAGCTTCCGGGGAGGCCCCGGTGCGGTTCGGCTTGAGCGACGAATCAGCCGGCACGATTCGGTATCTGCTCCTCATCGGCACGCTGCTGCAACGCCTTTCCTCGGAGGACCTGCTGGCGGTGGACGAAATGCACACCAGCCTGCATCCGCAGTTGGCGCGCCGCGTGGTGCAGATGGCACACAGCCCCGAGTTCGGCCGGGCCGGCGCCCAACTGCTGTTCACCACCCATGACGTGACGCTGCTGGACCCGGATCTGCTGAGGCGGGACCAGATCATCCTGACGCAGAAGCGCCCCGAGGGCGCGGCCGAGATCTACTCCCTGTGGGACTTCGAGGACATGCCGCGCAATACGGCGGCCTGGGCGCGCAACTACCTGGCGGGCCGATTCGGCGGCGTGCCCGTTTTCGGGCCTTCCCTGGCGGACATCCCTCAGGTGGACCAACCGACGCCTGTCGAAAGCCTGGCCACGGAGACGGTGGAGGCCGAGTGAATGGGTCCGGGATCGGGACGACTTCGCCGACGTCGCCCGCGGACGCTTAGTCCCCGCCTGATCGTGGCTTGCGAGGGCGAGAGAACCGAATATGAGTACCTGACTCGCCTCGACCAATCGATCAAACAGCGAAGGGCGGCGTTGAAGGTCCTGGCCGGGAGAAGAACCGACGCCGTCGGCGTGGTGGAAGCGGCGATCCGTCAGCGCAGCAGCGACCGGGAGAACCAGAGCTTCTCCCGGCGGGATGGCGACAGGGTCTACGCGATTCTCGACGTCGAACCGCACGACCCATCAAAGGCCGGCAAGCTCGAAGCCGCCTTGCGGCTGGCCGGTAGTGAGGATGTTCGCGTGCTGCTGTCGAACCCATCCTTTGAGTTCTGGCTGCTCTGCCACGTGGCCCAGGCGCGGGAGCTTTGCCGCGCCTTCCGCGACCCCGGGTCGCTGGACAGGGAGCTGCGGAAGCGACTGGGACACGGCAAGGACGATCTGCACTCGAACCCAGCCTTATTCGACCGCCTGCTGCCAAACGCTCCGAGAGCGGTCCTGGTCGCTCGCCACGTCCATGAGCAACACCACAACAACGTGGATGACCTCCGCGGCTCCAATGCCTGCACAACCGTGTACAAGCTCATCGCCTACCTGATCGGCGACCAGCCCGACTTGCCCTGAACGGCGCGCCCCGCCGCGGGTGGCGACGCGTTCCCCCCACGACGCCCGATACGGGCCGCGAGGCGTGTCAAAGCAGAAGACGTCCCCTCGCTGATTTCCCCGTTGCGCCACACGATCAGGACGACTGGAACGAACACCCTTACCAGTCCAGGCGTGCCGAAGGAGCCAACCGAGGATCGCACCCGAGCAACCCGGAATCGCGGCTACCGTCCCGGTGCTGTCTCTCCTCTCGATTCGGATTCGAGCTTCAACAGAAGCCGCATGAACGCCCCCGTGGTATAAATGATGAATTCCGTCTCCCTCAGGGAGCACTTCTCATCGTGCTTGACAGCAGCGTTTTGGTAGTCTGTAAACCGCTTGAGAACGTCCTCGAACATATTACGGATCTGCTCATGAATCCTGCAGGCCCTGAGCCAACGAGTCAATCCATCTCTCTGCTTCTCGAGAGGCTTGCTGTTCTTCAGGACATCCCGCAGCAATTGCTCAAGGCAGAAACGCAAATCGTCAAGCAAGTTGCGCACCTGCGCCGGATCACCCCGAAGGTACGAAATGAGAGCGTGTTCATATCTGGATGCAACTTTGGGATGGTCGGGGAGCAGACCAAGGACGTCATGGACCAATGCCCCGTCCAGCAGTTCCGCACCTCTTGGCACCAGTATCCATGAATTGCCACCCTCAACTATAGAAACGGGGGCTCCCGGGGACAGGTCAATCGCCTCGGAGATTGCTGCGGGAACGCCCTCGAGAAGCAATGGGCGCTCAGTCGGCGGATGCGAACAGGATCCCGAGGCCAGGTCTCTGACGGCCCATAGCAGATACTGTAGGTATGTGATCCAATCCTCCCACGAGTCTGTGTCAAGAAGCTTCTGCGCGAGCTCTGTGCGATCGAAGAAGACCTGGACCACGTTGTCCCCGACTTGCTTCGGAACATCGCCGGGCGGGGAACCGCAGTACTCCGAGAAACGCCGGCAGATGGCAACGGCCCTCCCGGAGCAGTCGTCCTCCAATGGGCTCTTCAGCCCGCTGACGACTCGGTTCCTCAGTTTGCCAAAATCAAACCCGGCATCCTGCATCTTCCATCGGTTGAGATGCTGTGACCGTTCTTGATCTCTGCTGTTGCTCATGACAGGTTCCTCAGTCGGTCTCGCTCCACCGGGGAACGTAACACCGGTCGAAGAGAACAACCGCTTGACCCAGCTTTCCGCTGGGGTGCATCCATCTGGTTGCCCCTGATCAACGGACTGTTGCAGCGACGCCAGCACGCTACGGCGGGCCGGGGGCGGTGTCAATGGCCCGGAACGGGCCCGGGGCGGGGGTTTTCGGGCGCGAAGCGATGCCGAACCCCAGCCTCCGCGCCTTCGGCGTCCTCCGCGGTGAGACATCCGTATTCCCGGCCCGCCACCGCCGCACCCTTGCGGAATCCGATCCCGCCGGTAGGCTGGTGGGCGGATTGGACGCGGGCAGGAGCGGCTGGCATGGGTGAGAGACTGGCCATACACGGGGGGGCGCGGGCGGTGCCGGAGGGGTTGGCCAGGCCCTGGCCGCCGGTCGGGGATCGGGACCGGGAGCTGGTGCTGGAGGCCCTGGACGGCGGGTGCCATACGGTCGGGCGGCAGTACCGGCTGCTGCAGGAGGAGTTCGCCGCCTGGCTGGGCGTGCCGGAGGCGGTCTTCTGCAACAGCGGCACGGCCGCGCTGCACATGGCCCTGGTGGCCTGCGGGGTCGGCTGCGGGGACGAGGTGATCGTGCCGGCGTACACCTGGCCGTCCTCGGCCACCTGCTGCCTCCACCACAACGCCATCCCCGTCTTCGTGGACATCGAGTGGTCCTCGATGAACATCGACACCTCGCTGATCGAGCGGGCCGTCACCCCGCGGACCAAGGCGATCATGGCGGTGCACCTGCACGGGCTGTCGGTGGACATGGACCCGCTGCTGGAGGTGGCGCGCCGGCACGGCCTGCGGGTGATCGAGGACTGCTGCCAGGCCCACGGCGTCAAGTACCGCGGGCGGACGGCCGGGACCATCGGCGACGCGGCCGCCTTCAGCTGCAACCAGAACAAGATCCTCTGCAGCGGCGAGGGGGGCTTTTTCGTCGCCGGCGATCCGGAACTGCTGGAGCGGGGCAGGACGCTGTGGTACTTCGGCGAGCACCGCCGCCCCGAGCATGGCGCGGCCCACCCCGCCTACGGCATGGGCTGGATGTACCGCGGCAGCGAGCTGACGGCCGCCTTCGCCCGCGCCCAACTGGAGCGGCTGGACGAGAACCTCGCCCGGATCGCCGCCAACGCGGCCGTCCTGCACGAGGCCCTGGCGGGCGTGGCGAACCTGATCCGCCCGGTCGCCGCCGAGGGCTGCGGGCACAACTACTACAACTACACCGTCCGGTTCGACATGGACGCCCTGGGCCACGCGGGCGATGCGGCCGCGTTCCGCAACCGGCTGGTCAAGGCCCTGTCGGCCGAGGGCGTCGAGACCGGCGTGTGGCAGGGCTGGCCTGTGCCGGAGATGACGGCCATCGCCGCCCGGGACGCCTATGGGCGGGGCTGCCCGTGGG
>DASRZG010000019.1:0-12643 GCA_035686585.1 Phycisphaerae bacterium | reverse complement strand
GTGATGCCGAAATCCGCCCGGACCTTGCGATGTTCGATGTGGCCCGCGTAGATGCACAGGATGATCTCCGCGTCCGCCTTCAATTGCTGAAGCAGGCGCATCTTGACGTTGGGGTCGTACCCGGGCAGGACTCTCGCGGCGTGGTAATCGAAGACGAGCTTGCCGCCGAATTCCAGGTACAACTTGCCTGCGTTGTCCGTCACTCGCCTCATGATGGCGGCAGTCTGCTCCGCCAGATAGCGGTCATTGTCGAATCCCGTCTGGGCCGCTGCCCAGAGGATCCCTTGCCTTGCTGCCGTCGCGATGTCAGGATTTGGCGTGTTCTGGTTCACGGTCGGCATTCTAGCGGGAAACCACTCGGCTGGCTATACCGTCCCGTGTGCCCACGGTGCGCGCGACAACGGGTAGTGCGATGGCCCGGACCTTGTCGGCCACCAACCGCCCAAGTTTGATGAGAAACGGCTGTGACGCTGACATTTCCAATGGGCCATGCTGACTGACGTACTGCTACTGGGGCCCGGCGTGCCCTTGCCAACAGCCCCCCGCCCGGCCACAATGCCCTGCCCGGACGCCCCCGCAGGCGTCCTTGTCGAGGAACAGCCCCATGACGGACCGCCCATCCCCGCGCCCCGACAGGCCCAACGTGCTGGTGATCCTCTCCGACCAGCACCGCGCCGACCTGATGGGCTGCGCGGGCCGGGGTGACGTGCCCACGCCCCACATCGACGGTATCGCCGACGCCGGTGTCCGCTTCAGGCGGGCGTACTGCCCCTACCCCGTCTGCGCCGCCTCGCGGATGTCGCTGCTGACGGGCCGGTGGGCACACGACCACGGCGTGATCCGCAATACCGACACCCTCGACTGGCGGGCGCGGACCGTCGCCCACCACTTCGCGTCCGCCGGCTATCAGACGGGGCTGATCGGCAAGATGCATTTCAACGACGCCAACACCCACGGCTTCGGCTACCACGTGTCGATCAACGACTGGCTGGCGTACCTGGGGCCCAAGGTGCGCCTCTACGCCAACGAGATCGCCAACCACCCCATCGCCCCGGGCTTCTTCGACACGGTCAATGACGATGGGTCGGGCTTCCCCGAGATGACGGACCTGTGGGAAGGCCCCAGCCCGTGGGCGGGGCAGGTCGAGCGGACGGGATTCGACTCGATGGCGTCGAAGATGGCGGCGGAGGACCACCTCGACGCCTTCCTCGCCCGGCAGGTCGTCCGGTTTCTCCGCCGCCACCGCGACGGGCCGTTCTTCCTGGTGGCGGCCTTCATGAACCCGCATCCGCCGTTCTATCCGCCCGCGCACTGTGCCGACCGCTACCCGCCGGGGCGGACGCCCCTGCCGCCGGTTGGGGACGTGACGGGCTATCCAGCGCACATCCAGCGCCGGATCAAGTACTTCCAGGACCTCGGCCCCGAGCGGCTCCGTGCCCACCGGGCGGGGTATTACGGGAACCTGGCCTTCCTGGACGAGTGTGTGGGGATTGTGCTGGAGGCGCTGGCCGGGCTGGGCCTTGCGGACGATACCCTCCTCGTCTACGCGTCCGACCACGGCGAAATGGACGGCGACCACGGGCTGTATCAGAAGTTCTGCCTGTTGGAGCCGGCCGTGAGGGTGCCGCTGATCGTCTCCTGGCCCGGGCGGCTGCCGCGGGGGCGGACCTGCGACGCCCTGACCCAGTACGCCGGCCTGTATGCGACCCTGGCGGAGTTGACCGGCACGGCCCCGGCCGGCGGGGCGGAGATCGCCGGGTTCGCCGACCGCTGCCTCGACCCGGACGCCCCCGGCCCGGAGGCGGTCTTCGCCGAGTACGACATCAGGTCGCCCCTGTGCCAATACATGGTCCGGACCGACCGGTTCAAGTACGTCCACAACGACGGCGGCAGCGGGGACGAGTTGTACGACCACCACGCCGACCCGGATGAGACAGTCAACCTCGCCGAAGATCCCGCACACCGGGGCGTGCGGGACGAGATGCACGAGCGGCTGATCGCCTGGTATGAGCCGCTCAGCAATCCGCATCGTCCGCCGCGGACGTGAGCCGCCGCGGCGATGGTCGGTCGGCCTGAGGCGATCGTATTGACGCGGGCAGGCGGTTCGGTTAGGTCCTATGCGTCCATTGGCGACATCGTGGGGTGAACGGATGAGACGAGCGGATTGGCTTGCTGGGGCGGCGGCGACGGTGCTGGTGTGTTCCGCCATGGTCCTGGCCGAAGGGGCCGAGGGCGGCGGGGTCGCGGCGTCGTCTCCCGCCACCGCCCCTGCTGATGCCGGGGCAGCGGCCGCGACTGCCTCCCGCCTGGCCGCCAACTTTGCGGCTCTGATGGCGCAGAACTGGCGGCCGGTGGCGGGCGCGGCCGTGTGGACGGTCGTCAGCGCCGTTGTGTGGGCGATCGTCCTGTTCGTGCTGGGGATTGCCGCGGCGGTGGTGGGCTACTTCCTGCTGCGGCGCCTGGGGCTGTTCGACGCCCCGTGGTCGTGGTACCGCTGGGTTCGCTGGCTGTGGTGCCTCCTGCTGGTCGTGTCCACCTCGATCGGCTGGGCCTCCGCCGGGGCATGGTGGGGGGCGGGGCGGAAGGTCAAGCACTACCTCCGCGACGAGAAGGTGCTGGACCGGATCTACGTGACCGTCGCGATGGCCGCGATGCTGGACAGGGCGGGCTACGGGGCGACGGGCCAGGAGACGCCCGAGCAGTTGGAGAAGATCATCACCGATTCCCAGGCCGCCGCCAGGGAGGCACGGGCCGACTGGTCCCGGTTCCTCCGTGAGACGGCCGAATCCGCCACCGACAATTTCCTCCAGCGCTGGTTGCTGAAACTGGCCATCCAGCAGGACACCGACGGCTTCGAGGACAGCATCCTGCGTGAGCCCAAGCTCGCTCTCCTGATGTACACCCTTGGGCCCTGCACCGAGGAGTACGCCGACAGATACCCCGACGCCAGGGGAGACCTGATGCTGGCGTCTACCATGCTGGGGGAGGCTGGGAAGAGGGCGTGCCGGCTGGTCGACAAGGTCGTCCGCCCGAACGTCCTGGCGGGGATCGCCCTGGGGCCGGGGATTCCGCTGGCCCTGGCGGGGGTGTTCCGCCTGATACTCCGCCTCGCCTACGGCCGACGGGGAGGGACGGCAGGGCGCGGACGCGGGCAATCCACCGGGTCTCGATCCAGTCCGGCCCAAGCCGCGGGAACACGCGATTGACCTGCCGGCCGCCCCGGGCCGATTCGGTGTCCCTGTGGTGCGATTGCCCGGGCGGCGGGGGGAAGTGAGCATCGGATCCCGTCTTCCCGTGTTATGATGGTTGGGCTTCCGGCGCAGGTAGGGATTCTCCTTATCCCAGGTGGGTGGAACGGATGAAGGCGTCACGACTGGCGGCGGCGTGCCTGATGCTGTCGGTGCTGTCGGCGGCGGCGTGGGGGACCGCCTATACCCTTGGGCCCAACGACGACTGGTACTCGGTTCTCAACGGCGACGGCCTGAGTCCGGGCGACGAGGTGGTCCTCTCGGCCGGGACGTACTTCACCCCCGCCGACAGGATGCTGACTTTCGGCCACATGGGCACGGCCGAGGCCCCCATCGTCATCCGCGCCGCCGACGGGGCGGACGTGACCTTCACTCGCGGCTCGCGCGGCAGCATCACCGACTACTGGTACCTCCAGCACAACGTCATCAACATCCTGGGCGCGCGGCACCTGACGCTCCGCGGCCTGGAGGTCACCGGGGGCAACTGGGGCATCCGGATCGGCTCGCGGCGGACGGAGCTGCTGGACCCGACCAGCACGAAGCTGTGGGACGCGCAGTTCGTGACCATCGAGTATTGCCACGTCCACCACACCCAGAACACCGCCATCAGCGCCAACTTCCCCGGGGACGTCAACGAGGGGATGGTCTTCCGCGGCAACGAGGTCAGCCACACCGGCGGGCACGGGGAGGGGTTCTACCTCGGCGGCAACTACGGCGATTCGATCTTCCACGGCGGGCTGATCGAGAACAACTACATCCACGACCTGCTCGACGATCACAACGGCGTGGTCGACTACCAGGGCGACGGCATCGAGATCAAGGACCACAGCTACGACAACATCGTCCGCAACAACGTGATCCACGACACCCACTACCCCGGCGTGCTGGTCTACGGCGCGGGCGGCGGCGGCAGCAATATCATCGAGGGCAACGTCATCTGGAACACCCGCGAGAGCGGCATCCAGGCGGCCGCCGACGCGATCATCCGCAACAACATCATCTACTCCTGCGCCATCGACGCCATCCGCAGCCAGCCCCACCAGTCCGCCGACGTGGGCAACCTGTTCATCTACCACAACACCCTCATCAGCGACGGCGCCGGCCGCGCCATCCGCGTCAGGCCCGCCAAGGACGGCCTGATCGACGGGCCCGTCGTCATCGCCAACAACGCCGTGTACCGGCCTGCCGGCGACGCCATCCTGGTCGAGGCCGACTCCGTGTCCGTCCTCACCAACGTCGCCAGCGCCGACCTGGCCGCCGACTTCGCCGACGTGGCGGGCCTGGACTTCTTCCCCGCGCCTGGTTCGACCCTGATCGGCGCAGCCGACACGCGGTGGACGGTCGAGCTCGACTACAACGGCACGGCTCGTGCCGGCACCGCCGACGCGGGGGCCTACGTCTACGACCCCGCCGGCAACCCGGGCCGGGGAATCGGGCCGTGGCTGAAGGCCCCGCCCTGGCACGTCGGCGACGCCAACGGCGACGGCGTGGTGGGCATCGCGGACTTGGCCGCCCTGGCCGACCATTACGGCCAGGACTGGGCCGGCTGGTCCGAGGGCGACTTCAGCGGCGACCGCCTCGTCGGCATCGCCGACCTTGCCGCCCTGGCCGACAACTACGGCTGGACCGCCGCCGGCGGTACGGTTCCCGAGCCGGGGATGATCGGCCTGTTGGCCGTCGGCGCGGGCGCGGTCGTCCGGCGGCGCAGACGGGGACCGTAGGGACAGTTCCTCATGAGCCTTTGGCTCACCCACAGAGAATGAAAACAGCGGCTGCCGTCGGGTGCCCCGGACAAGCCGCTTTTTGGCTTGTCCGGCGCCGTTCCGCGCGGGGGAAGCCGGACAAGGCGAACAACGCCTTGTCCGGGGCACCCCCCATTTTCGGGGCAGCCAAAGAGTCCGGGCTCCGTCTGAAGACCCCATGGCTCCCAGGGAACTGGGTGCCACAGCTTGCTTGCCAAGCTGTGTTCGGTCGAGTTCCGGGACAGCACGGCTTGGCAAGCAAGCCGTGGCACCCGTGGGTATGTGCCGGGGACCCCCCCGTTCGCTCACGTCCGTCCGGCGGGGAGGGACAGCAGGGCGCGGATCTGGGCGATCCACTGGGTCTCAATCCAGTCCGGCCCAAGCCGCGGGAACACGCGGGTGACCTGCCAGCCGGCGGCGCGGAGGGTGGCGGCCATCTCCGACGCCCGCAGCTCGTTGGAGGAATGGACGATCACGGGGCAGACGCCCTGGCGGGCGGCCAGGAAGTTGGCCACCTCCCTGCCGTCGCCGGGGTCCAGCAGCACCCCGTCGGGGCGGGGGAGCATCATCAGGTCGTGATCCAGCGACACCAGCGCCAGCTCGCCCATGCGCCCAGCCAGCCAGTCGATCATGGTCGGTGCGGCCGTGAACCACCGCGCCCTGCCCCCCACGCCCAGGGCGCTGAGGCACTCGGCCATGACGGCGATCCGTCCGGGATCGTCCTCCAGGATGGCGATCATTCCCTGCATGCCCACCTGACTTATAGGGGCGAGGGCGGTGGACTTCCAGCGAGGGATGGGCGAGCACCTCTTGGTTTTCCACCCACAGGAATGCTCCGCTCGCGGTTTCGCCAACCCATGACGGGCCGGACATTGCCCCGGTCGCCGGTTCGCGAAACCGCGAGCGGGGCTATGACACTTGGGACATCAGGGCGCCGGCCATTATCTGCCATTCGGGAGACACCGGCCGCCGCGAGCGGGTTCAAGAACTGAGCGCCTCCGGCGTGAAACAACGGCGAAAAGGAGCTGAGCATGTCCTCACGCATCGTGCGGCTGCATGCGGCCATCGGAATCTGCGTCTTGACGGCGGCGTGGGCGCCGGCATGGGGGCAGACGAAGATCGAATGGGACTCCCAGGACGTCGTCGAGTCGCGGATGACGCGGTACAAGTACGAGCGCGGCCCCGACTACCCCAAGCCCGGCCGCGGGGAGCCGGACCCGGGGTCCAACTACGGCTCGATCTCCCTGACCGTCGAGCCGGGCGAGCCCAGGCTGCTCGACAAGGTGCTGAAACGCGACGCGAAGCTGACCGGCAGGATCGCCGGCGCCCCGAAGGACGCCCAGGCCGGGTCGGTGTGGATCGAGGACAACTACGGGCGGGTGCTGGACCGGGCCGAGGTCAAGGCGCCCGGCTTCGCCTTCAAGCTGGACGCCGCCCGCTCGCTGCACACGGGCCTGTACATCCACGCCAGGCTGACCGGCGGGGACAAGGAGCTCTGGTCCAGCTCGAGCGACGTGCGGATGGTCCCGACCGACGAGGACCCGTGGGGCGATTTTCTGCTGGGCGTGTACAACATGGGCACCCGCGAGGGCACGGGCGCGCTGTGGCGGGAGATGGGCATGAACCACCGGGCGGTCCAGACCACCAACTCCCCGGACTTCCCCGTCTCCAACGACCTGCAGTTCCACGCCTCCAACATCGTCTACTCCCTGCTGGGCCTCTACCACCGCGACTACAAGCGATGGCGGGAGATCCAGGCCGCCGAGGCCGGGTCGCGCGGGCCGGTCACCCTCGCTCGCCACCGCTGCCTGAGCGACCCGGCCGAGCAGAAGTTCATCCACGACATCCTCACCGCCGCCGCCATGCGGTTCCGGCCTTACAGGCCGCTGCACTACAGCATCGGCGACGAGATCGGCATCGGCGACATGGCCAGCCCGCACGACCTGTGCGGGTCGACGTGGTGCATGGGGCGCTACCGCGCGTGGCTGAAGGACCGCTACGGCTCGATCGACAAGCTCAACGCCCAGTGGGGCACCACCTGCGCCGGCTGGGACGACGTGGAGATGTTCTCCAACTGGCAGGCGCTCGACCGGGCGACCACCGGCGGGAACTTCTCGCCCTGGGCGGACCGGCTGGAGTTCATGGACGTGGTCCTCTACGACGCCATCGCCCGGGGCGCCGCCGCGATCCGCGCGATCGACCCGCAGGCCACGTGCAACATTTCCGGCTTCCAGCAGCCGTCCTGCTGGGGGTTCGACCACTACCGGCTGGCGCGGACCGTCAACTGCGCCACGCCGTACGAGATCGGCGAGAGCCCCGACGTGCTGATGAGCTTCTGGGGCGACGGGGCGACGGGGCAGATCCACATGCCCGGGTTCGGCCAGGACACCGAGGGCCTGTGGCGGTCGTTCCTCCGCGGCTACGGGATCAGCCAGCAGTGGGATTCCTTCGGCGGCGGGACCTATTCCAAGCTGATCGACATCGAGCAGCAAAAGCTCACTCCCCAGGGCGAGCAGGTCAAGCAGTTCGCCGACTGGGTCCATGCCGGCCCGGGGCGGCTTCGCGGCCTGGCCCGCCGGCAGCGAGACCCGGTGGCCTTTTTGCACTCCCAGCCGTCGCTGCGCGGCAACTGGATCCTGGAGATGACCGCCCGCCCGGACGTGGCGGACGCGGGGGCGGGCTGGATCCGCCGCGGCTCCTGGAGCGTGCGGAAGAAGGAGATGTCCTTCCGCGTGCGGGTCTCGTGGGTGCAGTGGATGCACGACGTGGGCGTCTGGCCGTACCACGTGGACACCCGCCAGCTCGCCCAGGGACGCCTGCGCGAGATCGGCTGCAAGGTGCTGGTCCTGCCGCGTGTTGTGGCGATGTCGGACGAGACCGCCGCCGCGGTCCGCCAGTTCGCCGCCGACGGCGGGACGGTGATCGCCGACACCTGGTGCGGCCTGATGGACGGGGCGTGCCGGATGCGCAAGACGGGCGTGCTGGACGAGATGTTCGGCGTCAGCCGGTCCGACTGGGCGAAGCTGGACCTGACGCGGATCGCCCCCGGGGGGCGGGGGATCGCCCTGGGCGGCAGGGACCTGCCCTTCACCGCCTTCGAGAAGACGCTGAAGGCGGCCGGCGGAAGGGCCGCCGGGGCCAGCGGCGGCGCCGACGTCGTCATCGCCCGCCAGGTCGGCAAGGGAAGGGTGATCTACCTGAACTTCGACATGGAGTCGTACTTCCTCCACCGGCTCAGCCCGGGCATGACGGCCGGGGCCAGGCTGTTTCTGCTGGAGCGGCTGGCCGAGGCCGGCGTCAGGCCGATGTTCCCGGTGAGCGAGCCCGCCTCGGACGGGCCTCACCCGGTCGGCCACGACGTGTGCGCCTACGCCAGCGGCAGGGGCTTTCTGGTGGGCGTGGGCCCCAATCCGACGGTGATGTACAGTGACGTGGGCGGGGTCGAGACGCGGTACGCCGAGATCAAGGGCAACGTCTTCCAGAAGCCCCATCCCGCCCGGATGGCGGTGCCGGCGGGCTTGTGGTCGTACGATCTGACCGATGGCGGCAAGGCCCTGGGCGACGTCCGGGCGGTGGAGTTCGCCAGCCAGCCGCTCACCGGGCGGTTCTACGCCTTCTGGCCGTTCGAGATCCGGGGCCTGTCCGCCGAGGCGGCCGTGACGTCGGACCGCCGCCTGAAAATCGCCGGCAAGGTGGCCGTTTCGGCCCCGATCGCCGACGAGAAGCTGGCGGTCTTCCTCCGCGTCCTCAAGCCCGACGGCACCGAGCAGCGGGCCTACCGGCGGACGATCGACTGCCGCGGCGAGGGCTTCGCGGCCGAGTTGCCCCTGGCCGTCAACGAGCACGGCGACTGGACCGTCGTTCTCCGCGAGCCCTGCACCGGCCAGGAGATCCGCCGGACGGTGCACCTGCCGTAACGGCCGCCTGCCGGCCTCCGCGGCCTAGCGGGTGTTTCGACGGCGGCGGAGCAGGGCGACGGCGGCGGGGGCGAGCAGGACGGCGGTTGTGGGCTCGGGGGCGGGTACCGGGCTTCCGTTCGCGCCGTAGTTGTCGGCCAAGACGACCAGGTCGGCGATGCCGACCGCGTTGTCGTGGTTGAAGTCGCCCTCGTTCCAGTTGGCGCCGGAGGGCTTGCCGTAGTTGTTGGCCAGGGTGGCCAGGTCGGCGATGCCGACGGTGCCGTCGAGGTTGGCGTCGCCGGGCTGGATGTCGTGGAGGATGTAGTTGATCCAGTCCTTGTACCAGGCGAGTCGGACGGCGTCCATTTGCTCGGGGTCGGGGTTGGCGGGATTGCCGTAGTTGGCGAACCAGGTCGAGCCGATGTGCTCGGTGGAGCGGGTCAGGGCGGCCAGGTACCACTTGCCGGCGGAGTTGATGAACCACCCGCTGCCGGAGTCGTGGTCGGCGGTGGCGGCCTCCCAGCTCACGTACCCGCCGGTGCCCACGTCGTCGAAGTCGGTCTTGAGGACCTGGGAGGTCCACCCGCCGCCGTAGCCGACGCCGCTGCCGTCGATGACGTTCCTGCCCCATCGCAGGACGGTGTTGCCGACCGCCCCGTCCCATTTGTAGGCGTAGGGCTGCCCTCCGGAGGTCAGGATGGCGCCGCGCGAGTCGCCGTAGCCGCCGAGGAGGGCGGTCTTGCCCACCTCGTTGAGGCTGGGATAGATGTCCACGTAGTCGGTGAGGCCGGCGGGGACGCCGTCGCGGGTGATGTGGGCGACCTTGAAGTCGCTCGTGCCGTCGCGGAACCAGGCCGAGACCGTGTACCGGACGCCGTGGATGTAGACGGACGTGCCCACCCCGCCCCCCTGGTGGTTGGTGGTGATGACGTAGTTGGGGGCGATCGCCACGGCGGTGGCGCTGCCGGACCAGCGGGCGACCACGCCGTCGGGGGGCCTCTGGCCGGCGGGGACCTGCTCTCCGGACCCCTGGTCGGGGGTGAGCACCACCGCCCGGGCGGCGGCCGCCCAGACGATCGGCAGGCACACGAGCGAAACGGTGAGCGGACGAAGGGCGGGGTGGTGGCGTCTCACGTGGGGTATCCCTCCAGGCAGGAACTACGGTGCGGCTTGAACAAATGCCAACTCCAGAGAACCAATTCCGCGCCGTGGCGGGGCGCGGGTCACTCGCTCTGGGTCACTCACTCCGAGCGCATGCTACTCGGTGCGGCCGGAGGCAGTCAAGAGACGTGCGGGCGGCGCGGGCGCGTTTTTTTCGGGGGCGAGTGGAAGGGGTCCGGCGGGGGCGGCTATGATTCGTTTACCTGCGCCGGTCCTGGGGGGGAGGGCCGGTGGAACAGAAGCAGGGGGGAATGGGGACGCCCGGGAGGCGTTCCCGCACACAGAATTGGGGGGAAATCCGATGCTCACCAAGATTCGCTGTCTCGCTATCGTGGCCGCGCTGGCGGCCTTCACGACCGGCGCCCTGGCGGTAGACGACGGGCCGCCGCTGCTGACGCTCACCGGCTGCCTGTCGGTCGGCGACGGGGGCCTGCACGCCACCGGATACTGGGACGATCCGTGCACGGAGTTCTGCTGGACGGTCAGCAACGAATCCACGGGCGATCCGAACATCTGGCGGTACGAGTACACCCTGACTGTGCCGAAGTGCGACATCCGGAAGATGTACATCGAGGCCTCCAGCGAGTGCGACAAGGAGTTCACCGTGGACAACCTGTTCAGCCCGAGCAGTTGTCCGGAGGACTGGCTGGACAGCACGGACGTGGACTGGTTCTCCGTGAAGTGCATGGGGATCGTGTCCCCGCTGTACGCGATCAAGTTCTCTGGTGACGGCTCCACCGAGGTGACGGTCAAGTTCGATTCCGATCGCGGGCCGCGCTGGGGCGACTTCTATGCCCAGGACGGCGTGATCCTCGGCTACAGCCTGGCCGACGTGTGCAACTCGGGCTTCTTCACCGAAGACCCGATCGACGCGATCGTGGACAACGGCAGCGTGTGCACGCACATCCTGGTTCCGGACACCGGCAACCTGATCCCCGAGCCGGCGACCCTGGGCCTGCTGTTGCTGGGCCTGGGCGGCTACGTGGCGCGTCGGCGCCGCAAGTGAGACGTTGCGGGGTCTGATGGAAGGAATGGTCTTTCGACACACGGCGTCAAAGAGGGCCGGGGCGGATCATGGGCAGTCGGCCTCGGCGACAAACGCAACGGGGGGTCCGGGGGGCGCTCGACGGGGCGCCCCCCGGATCGTTTGCTGCGCCGGCGGGGCGCCGAACGCGCAGCGGCGGGGAAAGGAGGGGCGGGTTTTCCGCCGGCGCGGTGGCCGAACGGCGGGGGGGCGCCTAGAATGGCTGTGAGAACGGCGGCCCTTTGGAGGGGGTGCCGAAACGGAGGAATGGGGGGACGCTTCCGAAGCGCTCCCGCGACAGATGCTGATTGGGGGGACTTTCCATGTGCATCAGACTTCGATGGTGCCTCTGCCTGGCGGTGCTGGCGGCTGTGACGACCGGGGCCCTGGCGGACGATCCGCCGCTGCTGACGCTCACCGGGTGCCTGTCGGTGGGCGACGGGGGCCTGAAGGCCACCGGCTCCTGGAACGATCCCTGCACGGAGTTCTGCTGGCAGGTCAGCAACGAGGTCACGGGTGATCCGAACATCTGGCGGTACGAATACACCCTGACCGTGCCGAAGTGCGACATCCGCAAGCTCTTCATCGAGGCCTCCAGCGAGTGTGAGATGGAGTTCACCGAGGACAACCTGTTCGACCCGCGCAGCTGCCCGCCGGAGTGGCTGAAGGACACGGACGTCGACTGGTTCGCCGTGAAGTGCATGGGGGTCGAGGCCCCGCTCTACGGCATCAAGGCCAGCGGGTGCAGCGGGTACCAGGAGGTCACCTTCAAGTTCGAGTCGGACCGTGGCCCGCGGTGGGGCGATTTCTACGCGCTGGACGGCGATCTGCTCGGCTTTCCGCTGGCGGACGTCTGCAACGCGGGCTTCTTCACCGAGGACCCGCTGGATGCGATCGTCGACAACGGCACGGTCTGCAACCACATTCTCGTGCCCGACACCGGCAACCTGATTCCCGAGCCCGCCACGCTGAGCGTGCTGGGTATCGGCGCGATCGTCGGGTCGGTGGCGCGCCGGCGCCGCCGCCGCTGACAATCGGATCGCGAGCTGCCACGAGCTCACGCCGCCCGCCGCCGCCGGCATCCCCGGCGGTGGCAGCGGCGGGGCGGGGGCGATGCAAAGGAGGGGACCCCGGGACGGCCCTTCCGGCCACTCCCGGGGCCGCACAACGGGGACCGGCCCGGACGCACCGCGTCCGGTCCTGTCCCCTTCTTTGCGCGCCCTGCTCCCCACGCCCACGCGCTGCGCCGCGTGGGAGAACCCCCAACAGACAACCTTGGAGCACAAATCCGCCACCGCGTGCCCCCACCTCTTCAGGATAAAAAATTAGTATCAGGCACTTGCCGCCGAGGCGATCGTCCGAATAATAGGTTATTCGACACCCGGCCGGAACAGGCCGGGTCGGGAAAGGACATCGCCCACCATGGACCTGGGATCGCAACTCAGCCGGCGGGAGCGGCAGATCATGGACATCGTCTTCGCCCGCGGGCAGGCCACCGGGGAGGAGATCCGCGGGCAACTGCCCGACCCGCCCACGCGCGGGGCCCTGCGGATCATGCTCCGCATCCTC
>DASRZG010000018.1:0-6926 GCA_035686585.1 Phycisphaerae bacterium | reverse complement strand
GCGGGCAGCGTCCCGATGAATCGGGATGGCGGCGGGGTTGTCCGGGGCACTCCGGCATGTGGTGCGGGCGGCTCGATTGCCGGCCACAAGGCAATTCCCGGGACGGGACGGTGGACAACGTGAAGCAAACGCCTCTTCGTGGCGCCAGGCCGCAGGCCAGTTGTTCCGCCAGCTTCCCGCATCCGGTTACCCCGTGGACAAGATCGTTGGGCCGATGGGCCTATGCTACAGCCAGACCGCCCGGGCGTCAAGGGCCCGGGTTCAGATGCGGAGGCAGTCGGTCATGGGCCTTCCGCCCACTCACAGAGAATGATAACGGCACGTTCCGTTGGGTGCCCCGGACAAGCCGTTTTCTGGCTTGTCCGGCGTGTGGCCGTGGCGGGACGGCGCCGGACAAGGCAAACGACGCCTTGTCCGGGGCACCCCCATTTCCGAGGCAGTCACACATTATCTGCTTGCCGCCAACCCGCAGGCGTCCCCCCGCTCCAGGCGTCAGACCAGTCTCCCGCCCGTCAGGACGAAAGACCGCTACGCAACCCCCATCTCGCCCAGCCAGTCCAGGTAATCGATGATGCTCAATCCCGTGTGATAGCCGGGGTCGGCGTCGGGGGTGGCGGGGATGGTGGCGACGGGTTTGCCGTCGGCGCCGATGGTCTGGTAGGCCATCAGGTGCAGGTCCGGCCGGAGGAACTTGCTCATGAAGGCGTTGGAGCACTTGCCCGCGATCGCCAGGGCCTTGGCGCGCTGCTCGCCCTTCAACCACACGGCGACGCCGGCGGCCGCCCGCATGGTCTCGGGCAGGTTCCACCATGGCATGTCCGTCCGCAGGGGCTTGCGGGCGATGAGGTCGTAGGCCTTGACGATACCGAAACCGGCGGGCGAGAAGCCGTTGGCGAAGTTCCGCTCCAGCACGGCCGGCAGGATCCGTTCGTACTGCTTCACCTTGGGCCAGCTCACCTTCGGCAGCAGGCCCCGCAGCTTGATGGCGTGCAGCAGCTTGGCGGCGAAGCCGACGAACTCGCAGGCGTGCCCGGGGTCGGACAGCAGGGTCCCGGCGGGATCGACGAACGGCCTGCCGTCGTCGCGCCGGATGAACTCCCAGCCGTCATAGGGCAGGCCCAGCTCGGGCGACTCGGACGTGTTGACGTGGTGGGCGAGCATGTAGTCCAGGTAGGAGATGCCCATGTCGGCGTAGGCGGGCTCGCCGGTGCGCTCGATGAAAAGGCTGGCCGCACCCAGCGCCAGCATTCGCCCGCCGTTGCCCTGCCGCCCCGGCACGGCCTGGACGGCGGCGTTGGTCGGATCCAGCGGCTGCTGGTCGCCGGCGAGGCGGTTGGCCTGGATGTCGGCGTCGATCTGGGCGTACCACTGGCAGGCCTCGGCCAGCTTGGCGCGGTCGTCCAGAAGCTCCGCCGCCGCCGCCATGCCCTTGACGTAGAACAGCTCGGTCACGTTGGCGGGCGAACCGGCGGGCATCTCGAACGGAACGTACCGCCCGTCCGGGCCCATCTTCAGCGGCTTGCCGTCGACGGTCATGCTGAAGAACATCCGCCCGCCGTTGGCGGCGCGGAGGCCCTCGCAGCGGGCGAAAACCTCCGCGATCATCCGCTCGACCCGCGGCAGCAGGCGCTTGCGCAGGGCGGGGGCGACGTCATCGCAGCCATGCAGCCATTCGGCATGGCCGACCAGGGCCTCCAGTCCCCGGCCCTGGATCCACCCGTAGATCACGCTCGGCCCGCGGACGGGATCGTCGTCGGGGAAGTCCCGCCCGTCCAGCAGGCTCAGCTTGGTGTCGACGAAGTGGTACTCGGGATTCCGCTCGTACCGGTCGAGCATGGCCTCCAGGACGGCGCCGAGCATGACGCGGTAGTCGCGGACGGTGGCCGCCAGCGACGCCAGGTCGGCCGGTTCGGCCACAACGGTGCCGCGGTATTCGGACGTGTCGAAGGTTTCGATGGTCATGGCAACCGACATGATGAAGCGCCGCTTGGCGCGACGCAAGGTTGCGTCCACGGGCGGCGCGGGTATTCTGGACGGGGAAGAGACAGCTTGAACCACAAAGGCCACAAAGAGCACGAAGGGTAGAAGAAACGGAAGAAGCAGAAGAGGCAGCAGCAGATATCGAATATTGATCCGGCTTCGCCAAGGCTACGCCGGATCAGTATTGGTTATTCATCATTTTCTGTTGCCTCTTCTCTTGGTGCTCTTGGTGTCCTTCGTGGTTCAATCTGTTAAGCGACCCTGGAGACAATCCAATGGCGAAGACATTCAACGCGGTGCTGCTGAGCGAGGACTGGTCGGCGTTTCCGGCCGGGCATCTGCATCGGGACAACACGGCGCGGGGAGAGTACATGACGATGGTCGTGCCGACCAACCCGGGCGGGTGGTATCACAACTGCCGCGCCGGCGGGCCGGATCAGGAGCATTCGGCCTTTGCCGTCCGCTCGCGGCGCGGCGGGCGAATGGTCGGCCTCCCCCAGCGCGCCCAGGCCTGGACGCCGCTGGTGGTCCTGACCCAGGGCGAGAAGCCCTGGCGCGACTTCGTGGTCAGCGCGCCGGTGTCCGCCCGCGGCGACTCGCCGGTGGGGGTGGCGGGACGGTACCGGACGAACCGGGACTTCTACGCGGCCGTGTTCGAGTCGGGGATGTTTAAGCTGGTCCGCGTGCTGGAAGGCGCGGTCACGGTGCTGGAGGCGACGGCGATGGCCCCGCCCCGGGTGGCGGTTGCCTTGTCGCTGCGGCTGGACGGCGACCGGATCGAGGCGGCGGCGGGGAAGGTGAAGCTCACCGCCCGCGACGGGTGCATCGCCTCGGGCGGGATCGGCCTGTGGGCGACGGGGCCGTGCTCGTTCGGGAAGGTGACGGTCAAGACCACCCCGGCTGAGAAGAAGCGGATCGAGCGGGCCGGGCAGTCCGCCGCCGCCCAGGTAACGAAGAAACGCGCGGCCCTGCCGCCGATGGAGCTGGTGGCCGAGATCGACGTGGCCGGGCACGCCATCGGCCGGCAGATCCGCTTCGCCGACCTCGACGGCGACGGGCGGGCGGAGCTGCTGTTCGCGGTGCCGACGTACTACCAGGGCGGCAAGTGGAAGTACAACCAGATCGCCCGGCTGTCGGCGCTGGACCTGGACGGCAGGCTGCTGTGGGCGCGGGGCCGGATCGCCCCAGACAGCACCGACCTGACCGCCGACCTGCCCGTCCAGGCGGCCGACCGCGGATCGGGCATGGAGATCGTCGCCGCCTTCGGCCCGCAGTTGGAGGTGCTCGACCCGCTGACGGGCAGGACGCGTTTCCAGGCCCCCACGCCCCGGACGGTCAAGATGGAGCCGTACTGGGACGAGATCAACATGTACTGGGGCGACGGCCATCACGACGACGTCCCCCACCTGGTCCCCGACTGCCTCCGCCTGTGCAACTTCACCGGCCGGAGCCCCTACGGCGACCTGTTCGTCAAGGACCGCTACCACAACGTCTGGGCCCTGGACGGGCGGACGTTCCAGGTCCTGTGGCATCACCGCTGCAACACCGGGCACTACCCCTACGCCTGCGACCTCAACGGCGACGGCATCGACGAGGTGCTGCTGGGCTACTCGCGGGTGGACAGCAAGGGCCGGCTGCTCGGCAGGCTGTACCTCGGCGACCACCCGGACGCGTGCTTCAGCTACGTGGACGCCGCCGGCGTTCGGCATAACCTCCACCCCTGCGGCGAGGCCGGTTTCATCGACGAGTGCTCGGACAGCCGGCTGGAGGAGGTCCACCTCGGCCACGTCCAGCACCTGTCGGTCGCCAACTTCGACCGCGCCCGGGGCGGGCTGGAGCGGATCATCGTCACCTACCACGGCAACGAGGGCATCATCGTCCTGATGGACGCGGACGACCGCATTCTGCGGAAGGCGGAGCGCTACGCGGCCGGGGCGGTCTGCCAGCCGGTCAACTGGACCGGCGACGGGCGGGAGCTGATCGGCTTCAGCCCGCGCCACGGCGACGGCGGGCTGTGGGACGAGCAGTTCGAGCTGGTCGTGCCCTTCCCCAACGACGGCCGACCGGGCAAGTACATGGAGGTCCACGACCTGCTGGGGCTCGGCGTCGACCAGCTCGTCGTCTGGGACGAGCAGCGCCTGCACGTGTACGCACCCGCCGCGAGGCCCGCGCGTAAGGCGAAGCGCTACGACCCGATCCGCCCGGGACCGAACCTGTCCAACTACCAGGTGAACTACTCGCTGCCGCGATGGAAGTAATGTCGCGCACCGCTTGCGGTTTAGCGAAGGCGGGATGGTCCGGCCCGTCCCGCGTTCGCGAAACCGCAAGCGCCGTGGTCGCGGAGGGTAACTGCATGGACCACGCAACCGCCGTACGCGGGAGTCTCGTCCTCGCGGGGATCATGATCCTTGTGGTCGCGACCTGCGCGGGGACATCGCAAGCGGACGAGACCCCTCTCCGCGTTTGTGTCTCCCTCAACGCCGACGCGGCGACGGGGATATGGACCTTCCGACCCGTCCAGGCCTTCGATCGCGACAACGACTTCAAGGAACCCCGCAAGCCGGTCGCGATCCCGCCCGGGCCCATCACCGTCCCGGCGTACTGGTCCGACAGCAACCCCGAATGGGACGACGACTGGTCGCCGATGTCCAACCCCCGCAACAAGTGGATCGAGCAGGCGGAATACTCCCGCACGTTCGACGTCCCCGCCTCGATGGCGGGCAAGCGGATCAAACTGCACTTCGGGGCCGTCAACCACGCCGCCGAGGCCCGCGTCAACGGCAAGCTCGCGGGCCCCAAGCACTACCAGGGCACCGTGCCGTTCGCCTGCGACATCACGCCCCTGGTCCGCCCCGGCTCGGCGGGCAACGAGCTGAAGGTGATGGTCTGGGACCACACCGGCCTCCGCGACGCGAAGGACCCGTCCAAGTACGCCTGGCCGGTCGGGCACGCGATGTGGGCGCACAAGATGAGCGGCATCGGGCAGGACGTGACGCTGCGGGCCGTGCCGGCGCTTCACGTCGCCGACGTCCGCGTCGTGACCTCCGTCGAGAAGATGACCGTGACGGTTGAGGTGACCGTCGTCAATGAGGACGACAGGCCCCACACCGTGACCGTCGAGAACGAATTCCGGCGCATCACCCGCCTGGGCCCCCCGGAGCAGTCGGTCCCGGCCAAGGCGCTGAATGCGGATCAGCCCGTGACCGTCGAGGGCGGCGCCGGCAAGACCGTCACCCTGACCGCCCCCTGGCCCGAGGCGCAGCTCTGGTGGCCGCACCGGCCCCAGCTTTACCGGCTCCACACCCGGCTGATCGAAGGCGGCCAGGCCGTCGACGTCAAGGCCGACACCCGGTTCGGCTTTCGCGAGTTCCGGATCGACCCGGCCAGCGGCAACCGGTACAACCTCAACGGCCTGCCCTTCCGCGGGCGCGGCGACACCATCAACACCATCAACCGCAACATCCAGCACGACCGACCGGCCCTGGAGTACCTCCTCGACACCTTCAAGGCCTTCGGCGTCGTGCTGATCCGCCACGGCGCCGCCATCCCCCCGCCGCCGCTGTTCTGGGACGTCTGCGACGAGAAGGGCATGCTCTGCATCGAGGAGATGTTCTTCAACGGCCAGAACGCCAACCACAAGGGCAGGCCGTGGAACAACGGGTTCATGTTCTACACGAACCACTACGGCGACCCCGCCTTCGAGCGGCACGTGGACGAGATGGCCCGCGCCCTGGTCGGCCGCGACCGCAACCACCCCTCCATCGTCATCTGGAACATCGAGAACGAGGTCTTCTACAACCTGCTTCCCTACCAGCCCACCGAGAAGCAGAAGGACGACGTCGCCCGCGTCCGCAAGGTGATCGACGCCCTCGACGGCACCCGCCCGGTCGGCTGCGACCACGAGGGGACCCTCGACGGGCGATTGGCCATCAAGAACAAGCACTACCCCGGCACCCCCGCCCATCTCAACGACGACTTCCGCGCCAAGGCGTGGACCAACTGGGACCCGATCAGCGCCGACACGGACGTCTACTGGGTCCTGAAGGCCGACCCGCCCAAGGTCCCCTTCGGCGTGGGCGAGTTCATGTTCCACCGCAAGAAGGACCTGAAGGACCCCAACAGCATCCTCAGCCCCTACCACTGGGGACGCCTGCGGGCGTACCAGGTGCGGGCGTTCCGCCTGTTCGGCATGAGCGACATCCGCGTGTTCACCTATGGCCACGACGCCCTGACCGCCTCCTGGGGCCTGTCCACCCGCGGCTCGCACATGGTCAACCGGAAGAGCCTCTCGGCCGTGGCCGTGTTCGACCACGACTACGACGGCAGGGACCCGCGCCTTCCGCCGATTGCCGTGGACGAGGATTCCACCCAGCGCCGCCTGTATGACGTGTACAACGACGACCTGGCCGACACCTCCACGCGGATCACCGTCAACTGGCAGGTCCGCCTGCTGGACAAGGTGACCGATTCCGGCTCGACGACCGTCACCGTGCCACTGGCGACGTCCAAGGCGGTCGAGCTCGCGTGGCAGGCGCCGGCGGTCAACGCGGACACGGACTTCATCGTCTCGGTCGAGGCCGTCAAGAGCGGCAGACAGGTCTTCACCGATTTCCGCACCTTCACCGCCCGCGACCGCGGCGCCCCTGCCGTCGAGGTCAGCGATACCTTCCGCGACGATTTCTCCGGCGGGCCGACGCCCGGGTGGATCGAGTACGACACGTTCTGGCGGATCGCCGACGGGGCGTACGTCCAGCCGGAGGTGCGGGGGCTGTTCCCCTTCGCCCGGCCGGTCCGAAACAACGAGACGGGGCAGTGGTCGGCGGCGAAGGACCCGTTCCCCGACAACGCGCACATGGCGGCGATCGGCCCGTGGACGTTCGGCGACCTGCGGGCCTCGTTCGAGGTGAAGCTGCTGCGGGCCGAGGGGGGCGAGGACGGCCCGTGGG
>DASRZG010000017.1:0-7320 GCA_035686585.1 Phycisphaerae bacterium | reverse complement strand
ACCGCGCCTCGGACTGGCGCGACGGGCCGGTGTAGATCAGCCGGACCTCCCCCACGGGGGCCGACCGGTCCACCTCGATGTCCTCGATGGTGGCGAGGATCCACTTGACGGCCTCGCCGCGCCCGCTGCGGCGGTGGCGGTCGAGGAACGCGCGGCACTGGGCGGTGAGGGCCTCGCGCCGCTCGGTGAGCTCGGCCGGGGCCCGGGCGGGCGGACCGAGGTCTTCGGCGCGAAACAGCACGTCGCCGGGCCCGACGCGTTCGGCGATCAGGGCGTAGTCCAGCTCCGCCGGTCCGACCTTCTCCCAGAACAGCCACCCCGGCGCCGCCAGCAGGACCAGCAGGACGGGCCAGATCACCCCCGGGCGGTGCTTCGTGAGCCGGGCCAGTCCCAGCACCGCCGCCCCCGCGAGCACGACGGAGACCAGGGCCACGACGATGGGCAGGTAGAACACGGGCCGCTGGAACGGCAGCAGCACGCGCGGGGCCGCGGGGGGAAGGACCAGCAGGTAGAGGATCACGTACAGGGTCACGGAGGCGGCCAGCCCGGCCATCAGGGCGAGGAAGGGCAGGTCGCTCCGCAGGCGGGTCCGCCCGGCCACCACGCAGCCCAGCGCCAGGCACGCCGCCAGCAGCGGCGCGTGCCCGAACACCGCCACCGCGGCCACGAACAGCAGCGACACCCACTGCCGGTACAGCACCGCCAGCATGGTCGGGACAAAGGCGATCACGCCCAGGACCAGGCCCGTCACCGCGATCATCCACGGGTGCGAGAAGATGCTCGGCGGACGGACGAGGATCTCGCTGAGCGGCACGACCAGCGCCTCCCGGTGCCCGGAGATCGTGAAGTCCCACCACCGCCCCGTGCTGAGGTAGTACAGGAAGGCGTTGGCGGCGACGTACCCGGCCAGGTTGGCGCCGAAGAAGAACACGCCGCGCAGCGTGGAGGTCTGCCGCAGCAGCGGCATGGCCCCGCGGCGGTGGTCGAACACCGTCGAAGAGGCGGGCCGGATCCCCGTCACGGCGCACCGCCCTGCCGCGGAAGAGGGCCGAGCCGAGTCAGATTGTCAACGCGACGGCTCACGCGGACATTCTATGGCTTCCCGGGTGCCATGGTCACGCGTTGTTTGTGTGACCATGCGGTCCAGACGATGGCGGATCAGTCCATTGCGGATTGCGGACAAACTCCCCTTGCGTACTGACAATCGCCCCCCAGCGGAAGCGGGGGGTCATGAACTTCCCGTCCGGTCGAGTCGTTCCTTGCGCCTTCACCTGTCACCGCCCCCCGGTCGCCCCCGGTCTTGAACCCCCCGCTTCCGCTGGGGGGCGATTGACCGCACGCGAGGGGAGATCCTTCTCAAATCCGCCATCCGCAATTCGAAATCCGCAATTCGCAATTGCCTACAGCACCAGCCGGAAGTCCTCGATCAGCGCACCCGGCGCCCGGACGCTGGCGGTCGATCGGCCGCCGTAGGTGGACGTGCTCGGGATCAGTTCGGCCTGGTCGGTCAGGCCCAGCAGGTTCTCGCCCAGCGCCCGGTAGACGGTCTCGTCGAACCGCATCACGTTCAGCGGGGCGACAATCCTGCCGCCTTCGACCCAGAAGGTCGCGAACCGCGTCATGCCCGTGATCCGGCACCCCGGGCGGTCCGAGTAATTGAGGTAGTGGAGCTGGCTGGCGTAGATGCCCGTGTCCAGCTCCGCCAGGACGCCATCGGGGGGGATCGACCCGCCGGCCATGTCCAGTGAGGCGGGGGCCTCGCCCGCGCCGGCGCCGTTGGTGGGCACGCCGTACTCGGCGGCGGAGCGCGGCGAGACCAGGCAGTCGCGGAACCGCCCGGCCTCGATCAGCGTGACGCAATCGGGCTTGATGAACCCGGCCGAGTCGAAGTTCGCCGCCAGGCCGTCGCGGGTGTTCTCGCGGAGCATCACGGACGGGTGCAGGGCCGCGCCGCCCTCGATCATCTTCAGCAGCGAGGTGGTTTTCGTGCGGTGGGCCTTGAGGCCGAAACCGCCCCAGGACAGCGTCCCCAGCAGCTCCGCCGTCGCCTCCGGGGCCAGGTACACGCGGTAGCCCCCCGGCTGCAGCGTCCGGGCGGGCAACGCGAGCATCTCCAACTGCCCCGCCGCCTCCTCCGCCTTGCGGGCCAGCGCGCCCGCGTCCCAGTCGAAACCCGCGAACGTGGACTTCACGGCCTTGTCCGCCGCCAGGTAGAAGCTCCAGTCCACGTGGTAGCTGTAGGAGGCGAACCAGTTCCGCTGCCCGAGCGAGTTGGCAAACCCGGCGAAGATCCCCCCGGCCGCGTACAGGCCGACCATGTCCCTGCCCGCCCCCGCCGCCAGGACCGCGTCGACGGCGTCGGCGGCGTCGGGCAGGCGGTCCTCGCCGACCTGCTCGCCGCTGACCGGCTCGGTGGCGTACAGCAGGTACGGGTCCTCGGGCACGTGGGGCAGGCGGTCGCGCAGGGCTCCCAGCAAGGCCGTCAGCCGGGGAAGGTCCGTCCCCGCGTCGCCAGCCACGCCGACCGTCGCCCGCGCGTGCCGCTTCCCGCCGATCAGCTCCAGCGACACGTACCCCTGCCGGACGCTGCCGGCCTGGCGGACCTTGGCGTGATTGAACCGGACGAAGTCCGACTCCTCCCCCGAGTAGCTCGCCAGCAACACCTCCGGCCCGCCCAGCCCCGCCGCCAGCGAATCGATCAGACTGAAAAAGTGCTCTCGCATGTCGAACGTCTCGCATTAACCTGTCACCGGGTGCCATGGTCACACGTTGTCTGTGTGACCATGCTGGCCCGGATGTCATCCCGGCGCGTCATCGCTTGCCGTGGCCCGGCATGGTCAGGCAAACGACGCCTGACCATGTCGAAGACCCCGTTGGGGGCACCCGCCAATCGGCAATCGCCAATCGACAATCGCCAATCCTCAGGCCCCGCCAAAGACCTCCACGTCCGCGAACAGGCACGCGGGGCAGGCGTGGGCGACGCGCATGATCTGGTTCGGCTCGCCCTTGCCGCAGTTGGGCGTGCCGAGCACCTCGAACGTCGATTCGTCCCCCACCGCCTTCAGGTTCCGCCAGAACGTCCCGCTGACGCCGCGGTAATTGGGGTTCTTCACCAGCCGGGTCGGCCGGCCGTCCTCGATCAGCCGGCCCCACTCGCAGCCGAATTGGAACTTGTTCCGCGAGTCGTCGATCGACCACGAGCGGTTGGTCTTCATCCACACGCCGTGGCGAACGGAGGCGATCATCTCCTCCAGCCGGCTGTCGCCCGGCTCGAGGTTGAGGTTGGCCATCCGGTCGATCGGCGCGCGGTTCCAACTGCACGCGCGGGAGTTGGCCACGCCGGGCAGACCCGACCGCGCCTGGCTGATCGCCCCGCCCAGGCCGCGAACGAGGATGCCGTCCTTGATCAGGTACGCCTTCTGGGCCCGCGAGCCGTCGTCGTCGTAGCCGTAGCTGGCCAGTTGCTCCGGGCGGGTCGGGTCAAAGGTGATGCTCAGCAGGTCCGACCCGTACCGGTACGTCCCGAACATCTCCGGCTGCACGAAGCTGGTGCCGGCGAAGTTCCGCTCGTCGCCCAGGATCCGGTCCAGCTCCAGCGGGTGGCCGATGGACTCGTGTATCTGGAGGATGAGCTGGTCGGGCGACAGCAGCACGTCCATCGTGCCGGAGGGGCAGTCCTCGGCCTCCAGCAGCGCGACGGCCTCGGCCGCCACCGTGGGGGCGGCGTCGCGATAGCCGATCGCGTCGAGCACCTCCATCCCGCCCTGGCGGCAGTAGCCGCGCCCGCCGAAGGTGCGGGTCTGCGTCTCCGTGCCGGCGTTGGCGGTCGCCGACAGCGAGGGGATCATGTGGCGGAACTGCTGGAACACGCGCCCGCCGCCGGCGGTCAGGTAGAGAACCTCGGTCGCCACGGCCCACAGCGACGCCGACCAGTCCACGATCCGCTCGCCCGTCTTGAGCCGGGCGCACTCGGTGGTGAGGATGTCCAGCTTCTCCGGCAGGGGCACGTCGTCCCACGGCACGCCTTCGGGGCCGACGTACTCGCCCACCGGCTCCGGCGGGGCGAGGGCGGCCAGGTCCACCACGCACCGGCCCGCCGACGCCCGCGCCCAGCCGGCGGCGCGGTCGAAGGCCGCGCGCAGGCCCGACAGCGACAGGTCGCTGGTGCCGGCGTAGCCCATCCCCCCGCCGTCGATGACGGTGATCATCGCCCCGGCGTCCTCGTAGCGGTGGACGGGCTGGGGCACATCCTGCCGGACCGCGAGGATCTCGTCCCGCTCGTTGACGAACCGCAGCGAGCAGAACCTCACCGGCCCGATCGCCTGCCGGAACCGCTTTTCCAATGTCTCAAGCATCTCGTCTCACAAACCCCACGGTTTCCCGGTAATCCAGCCTTCCGGCCTTGCCGTCACTCCCACGTCAGGCAGGCGTCGACCAGGTCGGATATCTTCGCCGTCGCCAGGCACAGGCAGGTGTCCGCGCCGCCGTAGTAGATCCACAGGTCCTGCCCGTCCTCGCTGGGGATGGCGGCGCAGGCGAAGCACACGTTCGGCACGTCGCCGACCCGTTCGTACAGCTCGCTCGGCGTGAGCAGGTAGTTCTTCGGCCGGCCGAGGACCTTCGTGGGGTCTTCCAGGTCCAGCAGCAGCAGCCCCAGCCGGTACACCAGGCCGTTGCAGTACGGCGTGGTGCCGTGGTAGACCTCCAGCCAGCCCTTCTCCGTGCGGATCGGCGGGGCGCCCGGGCCGATCTTGCCGCGGTCCCAGGCGAATCGCCGGCTCTCCATGATGTTCCGGTGGATGCCCCAGAACACCAGGTCGGGCGAGTAGCTGACCCACACCCCGCCCTGCTGCCCGCTGAAGGGGCGGTCCAGGCGGCAGTACAGGCCGTGGATCTTCTCGGGAAACAGTACGATGTTGCGGTTGTCCGGTTCGGCGATCAGCTCCATCTTCTCCCACGTCCTAAGGTCCTTGCTGCGGGACAGGCCGATCTGGCAGCCGAAGCGGTTCTCCGAGGCGTAGGTGACGTAGTAGGTGTCGTCGATCTTCGTGATCCGCGGGTCGTAGATGGCCTCCTCGTACGTCAGGTGCGGCTCGGCGGTCGGCACCAGCATCCGCTCCTCGGTCACCTGGAAGTGGATGCCGTCGTCGCTCTCGCCATAGCGGATCGACTGCATGCCCGCGCGGTTCTCCACACGCAGCAGGGCGACGACCTTGCCCTCGTGGCGGATGAAGGCGGAGTTAAACACCGAACTGGCCCCGCCCGGGATGTCGTCGGCCGTCAGGATCGGATTGCCCGGGTGACGGTGAATGATGTCCTGGAACATATTCGCTCCTCCGCGCGGAACGCGCACTGGGTCCAGGGGGGAAGTCTATCGCCTGGGACCGGGGGCATCCATTGCGGATCGATCAATTGCGGATTTCGGATTGCGGATTTGAGAAGAAGAAGAGACGGGCCGCAGAGGCGCGGAGGACGCAGAGAGAACAGGAGTTGTGGCTTCGCATCGGCACGCGTCGGTCCGCTGTTGCGGTAACGACTCATCCAAGGGGCTTGCCCCCTTCTGCTCTTGGCTTCTCTGCGCCCTCCGCGTCTCTGCGGCCCATGCTTCTTCTCAATCCGCAATCCGAAATCCGCAATCATTGGTCCGGCGGGGCGGAGACGCGGGTTCCTGGCGGGCGTTTCTTCCCGGCCTTCCAGAGGCGGAAGACGATGTTGTTCTCGAGGAAGATCTTGTACGCGGCCTCGTCGGGGCGGACGAGGTGGACCTGCTCGTCGTAGAACCGCCCGTTTTCGATGCGGGCCTTGAACTTCAGCAGCGGGATCCTGCCCTGGCGGTGCATGTGCAGGGCGGCAGGCTTCTCCGGGTCGACCAGCAGCAGCACACCGATCTCGTAGCGGCCGATCCGGTTGGCGTCGGTGGTGCCCTCGATGTAGAGGTTGTAGGTCTTGCCGTCGAAGATCATGTCGTTGGCGGTCCCCCCGTCGGGGTAGAACTCGGCGAACGCCGTCATGCGGTTGTAGTTGTACGTGGCCAGGTTCAGCCCGGGAAAGGCGCGGGTGATGAACTTGGGCGCCCCCTGCCCGCGGACGACGCCATCCTCGGTGACCGTCATGGCCGTGCCCACCGGCACGAGCTTGCACCGGGCGTCCAGCGTGTTCATGACCACGTCCCGCAGGGCGTACCGCGCGTTCATCGTACGCGAAAAGTCCCCGTAGACGGTGTTGCCCGGGAACTCCTGGGCAAGCTGCAGCAGGATGTTCTCCGAGCTGATCAGCTTGTCGAGCTGGGCGCGGGTGGTCACCACCGGGTCGGCGTCGCACAGGTTCGCCTCGAACTCGTACTCCATGTTCCCGCCATTGAGCCCGCAACGGTACCCAGCCAGGACCTGCCCCTCCCGGCTGCGGGCGTGAACGCGGAGGTCCTGGACCTCGTAAAACGCCCGAACGACCGGGTCGAAATGCCGCACCCGGTCGGCCGTCAGCGATACCGTGACGTCGCCGGCGGCGAGGGCCTTTCGCGCCAGGTCGATCGCCCGGCGGGTCTGCTCGGCGACCCGCTGCCGCTCGGCGGGCGTCATCGGGTCGGTCTTGACCAGCTCCTTCTCGCCCGAGGCCCACAGCAGCAGGTCGGCCAAGTCGGTCCGCCCGCACAGGATGGTGACCTTCCCCGTCGGCCTGGACGGCAGCCGGGCCAGCTCGGCGACGACGACCGAGCGGTTCTCGCCCAGGGCCACGAACAGCGGATCGGTGGCGACCCGCTCCACGAGGATCCCCCCCGGCGAGCGGCGCAGCCCGGTCACGTGCACCGTCCCGTCCGCCTGGCAGCGCTTGCCCCGGACGTCCGCCGCGGCCGAGCGGAGGGTCACCGAGGCGGATCGGACCACGTCCACGCCGTCGCGGCGGAAGCAGTCCACCGTCACCGTCGCCGACCCCGACGGCCTGTAGGCGGCCAGTCGCGGGCAGTACCTGTTCAGCCGGGCCAGGTCCGGCATCTCCAGCGTCGCCCGGACGTCGGCGGGGGAATCGCCCAGCAGTGGGGCGTGGCCGCTGGCCCGGAGCCTGGCGGCGTCGGTATCGACGGCAAGTTGCCTGACGTGAACGGTCTTCAGATCGGGCCCGACCGACACGGAGAACGTCCCGGTCGCCGGCGCCCCCGCCGGCTTGTGGGCCGTCTGGCCCGCCGTCAGCGCCAGGGCGGTGGCGTCGAACTGCCCGTCGACGTTGGCGCCGTCGGCGGCGCCGTAAAGCCGGAGGGCCAGCCGCACGTATCCCCGCGGCTGGGCGGGCGCCATCCGCGCCGCCGCCTCCGGCAGCAGCGCC
>DASRZG010000016.1:0-3576 GCA_035686585.1 Phycisphaerae bacterium | reverse complement strand
CGTTTGAGGACCTTCTCGACAGGATCGGGAGGGCGAAGTACTACCACCTCGACCCCAAGGCCCTCCGCCGCCCCAGCCCGGTCACCGGCGAGATGACCGAAACGGGAGAGGGATTCGCCACCTTCCTCGACGACATCAACCGAACGGACAGGACCATCTTCCGCGAACTCGAGGAGTACTTCTACAAGCGGTTCAGGCACTATCAGACGATCGTGATCGACAAGACGGTAAGCCAGGTTTTATCGGGTAACCAACTCGTCCCCAAGGACTGCTTTGTCCTGAAGTTCAAGACCATCCACGACGAGCTCCTTCCCGCGGAAGGCGTCTCGGACGGCGTCATCCTCGCCCTGGCCCTGACGGCATTGTGCTATGCCCCCACGCCCGTCGGGACGCTCCTTATCGAGGAGCCTGAGAACGCGGTGCATTTCGCCAGCCTGAAGGAGACCGTCCAGACGCTCCGGGACATGGCCGCCAGGAAGGGGACCCAGGTCTTCGCCACCACCCACTCCCCCTACCTGCTCGACCTGGCCGAGCTCAACGAGGTATGGGTTTTCAACAAGGACCAGGAGGGCGCGGTCCATGCCAAGAATCTCGCCGAGTTCCCGGAGGCCCAGGACATGCGGAAGCACTTCATGACCGGCGAGATCTGGACGGGCCTTGATGAACAAGAAGTCCATACCGGGAGCACCGAAGAGAAGTGAGCTCGCTACGTGTCCTGATCATCGGGGAGGGGCGGCATGAGCTGGGCACTTCCGACGGCGACCCCGGGCCGGAGGGTCAACTCGGGGCGCTGCCCCGGCTAGTCCATCGGCTCCTGGGCAATCCCGAGTCCATCGAGTACGACTGCCGCTCGCTCCGATCGGTCATGCACGTGCGCGGGAAGGCTCGAAACGGGTTCGCCAGGAAGGTCAAGGGCGCGATGCGCACCGCCATGCTGGAAGGACACGACGGGGTCGTTGTGGTGATTGACCGCGACCGCGAGCCGGACCGGGAACGAATCGGCGCACTCCGCGACGGGCGGGACAGCATGCAGGCCGACGTGCCTGTTCCCTGCGCCGTGGGCACAGCCGTGGAGACGTTCGACGCCTGGATGATCGCCGACCTCACCGCCGTCCGGGCGGCCAAGGGTGACCAAGCGAGAATTCCCACCAACCCCGAAAGCCTGGCCGGCAAGGAAGGCACGGGAACCCATCCAAAGGACCTGGCGGCGCTGATCTTCGGTGCGGGGCTGGCCCGCGCCTATTCGACGGTCGCGGAAAACGCGGATTTCGAAGTCCTAAAGCAGACCTGCCCGCAGGGCTTCACCCCCTTTGCAGCCGAGGTGGAAGAGCATCTGCTGCCGATGGTCCGCGGCGGCGGGTAGCGTTGGCAACAGCGGCAGCCGGCGGAGGAGCGTGATGGTTCGATTCGGCGTGATCGGGTTGGGGTTTATGGGCAGGACGCACTTGGCGTCGTTGGCGGCGCATGAGGGGGCGGAGGTGGTCTCGGTGCATGACGTGGAGGCGGAGCGGCTGGCCGGGCCGTTGACGCCGGGAGGCGGGAACATCGAGACGGCCTCGGGCGCCTGGGACGCCTCCAGCGTGCGGCGATGCGAGCGGCTGGAGGAAGTCCTGGACGACCCCGGCGTCGACGCGGTGGTGGTGGCCACGCCCAGCCACCTGCATGCCGACCTGTCCTGCGCCGCCCTGGCGGCAGGCAAGCACGTCTTCTGCGAAAAGCCGATGGCGCTGACGGTGGCGGACTGCGATCGGATGCTGGCGGCGGCCAAGGCGGCCGGAAGGCAACTGATGATCGGCCACTGCATCCGGTTCTGGGGCGAATACGCCCAGGCCGCCCGAATCGCCCGCTCGGGCCAATACGGAGCGCTCAAGTCGCTGACGCTGACCCGCTACGGGTCGATCCCCGGGTTCGGGGCGCGGAACTGGTTCCACGACCCGGCCAAGTCCGGCGCCGCCGTGCTGGACCTGCACATCCACGACGTGGACTACGCCCTGTTCGTGCTGGGCGCCCCCGCAGCCGTCCGCGCCCGCGGCGTGCCGGGCCCCGCCGGCGGATACCATCTGGTCGTCGCCGAGCTGGATTACGGCCCGGAGGGCCCGGTCGTATCGGCCGAGGGCGGCTGGCTCCCGGGCGAGGTGCCCTTCCAGATGGAATTCCGGATGTGCCTGGAGAAGGCCACCGTGCTGTACAAGCTCCGCACCGACGGGCCGAAGGGCCGGCTGTACGTGGCGGGCGAGTCCGACCCCCGCGCCCTGCCGGAATCCAACGCCTACGCCGCGGAGATCGACCACTTCATCGGCTGCGTCGCCGGCGGCCGGCCCAGCACCATCGTCCCGCCGGGATCCTCCCGGGACTCGGTGGCGGTGGCGATCGCCGAGACCGAGAGCATCCGGACCGGGCGGGCCGTGGAGATCCACTGACCGCCGCCCCGGGTCCGGTCCTACCCGGGTGCCACAGGATTCGGTCGTTCTATTTCGCCCCCCAACCCCGTGCTCAGCCTTCGCCACGGGTGCCACGGGCTGCTTGTCAGCCCGTGCGGGCAGGGGGAGGATCGTTCGAACCGCCGAAGATCGCGGAGACCGCGGAGATCTGCCCCGCTGCTGCCGCTGTTGTTTGCCACCACCTTCAGGTGGTTACCTGTTTAGCGGCACTTGTTTAGCCGCGACCCGGAGGGGAGCGCGACCGTTCCGGCGCACTGTGCCTTGGTATGCACCCGCACCTCCCCCGCCTGCCGGGCGGACCCGCCCGGGTGCCACCGTTGCGTTGTCCGCAACGGTGCGGCTTGATCCCCCAGGCGGACCCGTTCCCACCCGACCCTCGACGTGCCCCCGGGCAGGCACGGGGCCGTTGTCCAAGGGACCCATCGATGGCCGCTTGACGCCCCAACCGCCCCGCTGTAACGTGGAGGCATGGGCCCAACGATTTTTGGGCACCTGGCGCCGTGGCACTTGGCACGGTGGCATTTGGCACAGGGGTACACGCTTGCGGGAAGCCGGCGGGACAACTCGCCTTTGTCCGGACGCCGCGCAGTTGCCCGGCCCCCGTATTGCCGGCCGGTCGGCAGGTCGTGGAACCGCAGCCGGACGGCCCGGTCCCACAGGGAGCCCGCGCGAAGCCAGGCATGTCATCCCACAAGCGGCGGTCTGCACGGCTCTTACGTGGCCTGGCGGCCGGAAAACCAGCCTGTCCCCTTTCTCCCGCACCGCGGGGGGGCTCAAGTCAGCCCAGGCATTGGAACAGGAGTGACCTGATGACAGGAAGGAACTGGGCTCTGCGTGCTGCGCTGTCGGGAATCATACTACTGGCGCTGTCCTGCTTAGCTGGGCAGGCTCACCAGAAGACGGATGGGGCGAATCCGCAGTCGAAGGAGACCAAGGTGCTGGTAACGTGGCGGACAATCCAGGAAGCCGCGGCGGCGCTGGATGCGGCTCCGTCTGCGGAGCTTCCGGCCCGGACCGACGCCGCCACTCGCTCGATCGCCCAAGGCGCCGATCGTTCCAGCATTGAGGAGTTGGTGAAGAACATCGGCACTCCCCTCGGCCTGAAGGACGGGAGCGTCCGCATACAGTCCCTGCA
>DASRZG010000015.1:0-7253 GCA_035686585.1 Phycisphaerae bacterium | reverse complement strand
GGCGGCTGGCCGAAGATGAAGATCGACGAGCCGTTCGGGCAGATCGCCCTGCGGCGCGGCGAGCGGTACGTGCGGACGTGGCATCCGGGGGAGTACTGGTACAAGGAGGGCTGGCTGGAGCGCGACGGGTGCGGGCCCATTCACCATTGCGGCAGCGCCGACCGGAAAGACACGGCCAACTGGCCGCTGTACGAGCCGCACGTGTGGACCGGCGTGAAGGGCACGCGGTACCGCTGCTGGGCCGTCGGCCGGCTGGAGTACAAGCCCTACCTGACCGGCGATCGGTACGCCGACGCGGCCGTCCGCCGGGACAACGTCAAGACGGTGGGCAAGGAATCCGGCGCGATGCTGGCCCAGGCCGATCCAGCCAGGCCGGCGGAGGTGGTGTTCTCGGTGAGCTGCCCGTACGTCCTGACGGCGGGGGAGCTGAAGCTGACGGCCACCGCCAAGGGCACGGCCTCCGCCGCCGTCAGCACGGACCAAGGCAAGACGTGGAAGGCCCTGCCGTTGGCGGGCGAGGCCCCCGCGCGGTCGGCGACGTTCGTGGACGAGATCAACGGCAGCTTCGACGGCTACCTGCTGAAGCTGACGTTGGCGGGCGGCGTGCAGGTCGGCGGGGTCGAGCTGACCAGCCACTTCCAGATCAACCGCTTCTCGCTGCCGTACTTCGTGCCGGGCGAGAACATCGTGAGCGTCTCGGCCGACGGCTTCGGATCGCCGCTGGAAGTGACCTACGAATGGGCGGAGGGTCCGGATTGGAAGCGGCGGCGGACCGCGACCCGGACCTTCGCCGCCGGCGGGCAGTTCCCCGTCGAGGTGGCCGGGCCCAAGTGGCCCAGGATGGAGTCGCTGACATTGAGTGTGGCGCCGTAGCGGCACGGGGGCGGACAGGAGCATCGCCATGACGACAGACCCGGCCGAGACGCCGACGATTGTGGAGATCGCCGAGGGCTTCCAGGCGCGGCAGGCGGTCGATAACATCGCCTGGGTCGACCTGGGCGGGCAGGCGGTGGTGATCGACGCGCTGGAGCAGCCGGAGCTGGAGGCGGAGGTCTTCTCCGCCATCGCCGCCTCCCTGGGCGATACGCCCGTCCGCTACGTCCTGAACACCCACACCCACTACGACCACACGGCCCTGAACGAGGCGTTCGTGCGCCGCTGGGGGGCCGAGATCATCAACCAGCGGACCGCCCGCACCGGGCCCGGCGGACGATGGTTCGACGGGCCCCGCCGTCGCGTGCAGTGGCTGCCCATGCCGGGCTGTCACACCGAAGAGGACTGCATCGCGTGGGTCCCCGAGGAGAAGGTCCTGTTCACGGGGGACATCTTCGGGTGGGGCCTGATCCCGCTGACCCGCCCGCTGACGGCGGAGACGTCCCGGCTGCTGCTGGACACCTACGCCCGGATGATCGACCTGGGGGCCGAGGTCGTCGTCCCCGGGCACGGGCCGCTGTGCACCAACCGGGAGCTTCAGCGGTGGGTGGAGTACTTCCGGTGGCTCCAGCAGCAGGCGGCCCAGAGAGTCGCCGCGGGCAACTCCGACAAGCAGATCATCGCCGGGATCGCCCCGCCGGAAGACATGCACGGCTGGTGGCGGTTCCTCCAGTGGAAGCACGCCGACAGCGTCACCAAGGTGGTCCGCGCCGCCCGGCGCGGGCCGGTCTGAGGCCGCGCGGGGGCCGGGTCGGATGCCTCTGCAGGCCGTTGGATTCGCCGGACAGGCGCGCCTATGATGGCTGTGTGGAGGAGAAAAGGTTTCCCACGAGCGCGAGCTGAGCGCGAGTTCGCGCCCGTGTTTGCGATAGAGGCGCCTCTCCCGGCGGATGCCGGGGGGACGCCGAAGCCTGACCGTCGGAGGGACTCTCAAAGGCTGGATCGCTTGGCTTTCCATCGTCTCCTTCGCGGTCGCCGGCGGCGCGTGCGCGTGCAGGCGTTTCCGGCGGCCGCGGGCCCCTTCGTCTGACGCGTTGGGATGGTCCGAGCGGCCCGGCTCGCGAGGGCACCCCGGCGGTCAGGCATGATATTCGGAGCGGGGTGGCGCCCAGCCCGGCCCACGGTGTAACGCCGCGGCCGGACCGGTTGCCCCCCGTTCCGTTTTTTTACATGCCCGCTCCCGCAACCGTGGCGGCGCGGCCTGGGAATTGGATGCCAGGCTGCTCGTCTTCGACCCCATGTCGGGAACGGGACCACCCGGCCGAGGTACCGGCCTTGTCGGGACGGGGCTGGGGAGAATAGACTGTCGGTCATCCTGCAACGGAGAGGAACCTTGCCCCCCGAGGCCCGACGCTACTGGACCGACCAGATGGACGCCGCCTACGAGTTCATGCAGCGGCTGCTGGCCTGGCCCGTGCGCGAGTGCGGCGAGCGGCTCTGCTGCCTGCGGAGGCGGGCGGAGGCGGCGGGCGCCGAGATGGTCTTCGCGACGGACCTGAAGCTGGGGATCTTCGAGCGGCGCTACGAGGTCCGCGAGTCCCTCGCCGAGCCGCTGCTGGCGGTCGGCGAGGCCGTCAGGCGGTGCGGCTACGTGCTGCGGGTCGAGGACGGCTACCGCCCGCCGGCGCGGCAGGCCCGCGGGGCCTGCGGAGACTACGCCCTGCAGAGCGCCCTGAAGTGGACCCGCTGGGAGTTGGGCGGCGCCGAGCCGACGGCGGAGCTGATCTTCCGCCGCCTGGCCGTCTGGACCGCCACCACGCCCAAGTTCGCCAACCACACCTCCGGCAGCGCCGTGGACGTGACCCTGCTGCACCCCGACGGCTCGCCAGCCGACCTCGGCGGGGCCTACCCGGAGATGTCCTACGTCACCCCCATGGACTCGCCCTTCATCACCCCCGAGGCCCGCCGGCGCCGCCGCATGCTTCGCGACGCCTTCGCCGGGCAGGGCTTCGTCGCCTACCCGTACGAGTTCTGGCACTTCAGCCGGGGCGACGCCGACGCCGAGATGATCGCCGGCACCGGCCAGCCCGCCCGCTACGGCTCGGTGCACTGGTCCGACGGCCAAGACCACCCCATCCCCGTCGCCGACCTGCTGGAGCCCTTCCTCACCGTCGACGACGTCCGCGCCCGGATGGCGTCATCAACGGGATAAGCACGAAACTCGAAATCCGAGACGCGTTGACGATCGGGTGCGGTAAAGCCCAACCATAGCTATGGCTGGGCTTTAAGAGTCTCTGGGGGCGCAGGAATCAGGGGGTGGATCCTCGCTTCCTCTTTCGGGATTGTCGTTTCTGACTTGTTTCGGATTTCGAGTTTCGTATCTCGGGTCTGCGGCGCTTCCATCACATCTTGATCGCCGCCCGGGGAATCCACTCGCCGATCCGGCGGAAGGTCTCGGCGCTGCAGGCCGGCGGGGCGACGCCGGCGGTGGTCAGGACGGTACGGCGGTTGTCGGGGCAGGCGGCCAGCTCGGCGGCGATGTAGTCTTCGATCCTCTCCGCCGGCCACAGCCACACGCAGCAGTTGGTCCCGCCCACGAGGGTCTTGGACGGGGCCCGCGTCCGCCCGTCGGCCAGGCGGGTGTCGGCGAGGGTCGGGCTGCTGAAGGCCTCGATGCTGGCGGCGGGGATGGTGTCGATCCGCTCCAGCAGGGCCCCGAGCAGCCCGCACATGTGCAGCTCGTGCATCTTCCTCTCCTCCTCGACCGCCCGCCCGTAGTCGCACAGGTGCCCGTAGCAATACCGGTCGAACTG
Source organism: Phycisphaerae bacterium (assembly GCA_035686585.1). Classification (GTDB taxonomy): domain Bacteria; phylum Planctomycetota; class Phycisphaerae; order SM23-33; family SM23-33; genus DASRZG01. The sequence goes on along the minus strand of DASRZG010000015.1, from coordinate 3,567 downwards.
GGCGGGGCTGATCAGCGTGGTGGAGGTGTTTTCGACGGAGCAGACCAGGTCGGCCGGGGTGGAGTGGGCCACCTCGCGTGCGGCCGCCAGGCAGACGGCGTGCATCCGCTCGATCAGCTCGTCCATCTCCTCGGGCACGTCCGCCAGCATCAGGTGGGTGTTGACCGGGCCGATGACGTGCTCGACCAGGTGCATCAGCGGGCTGGTGCCCCAGCTCGTCTTGGTGATGCCGCGCTCGCCGATCTGCTCGCAGACGGCGGCCGCCTTCGCCAGCGCCTCTTGGTCGATCTCCACCGAAACGTCCTCGTACACCCAGCCGAATCGCTTCAGGTCGTCGATGGTCTTGACGGGGAACTCCACCGGATGCCAGCTTCGCGTGGCCGGGTCCATCCGCCACTGCTCGCGGAGGTCGCCGTCGGGTGTTCGGGTTACGGTGGTCCGGACCCCGTCGGCGGTGGAGGAGTCCTCCTCGACGCGGGGCCGGCGGATACGGAGGGCGTTGCCGACGCCGAAGATGCCGTCGGCGAGGATGTAGTCGAGCAACTGGCGGTCGGACCACGCCCGGACGCGGGCGGGCTGGGTGGTCCGCCAGGTGGGGTTGCAGACCTTCGCCCAGTACGGCAGGCGGTCCACGGCTTCCCCGCGGTAAGCCGCCAGCAGGCGCTGCCGTGAGGACATCTGGTCGCCGGGGTGGATCTTCGAAACCATCTCTGGCCTCCGTGACCTGGTCTGATCGGTCACGATCGGAACATGCCGTGGCGGCATTCTACACCAGGGACGCACGCGCGCCCCGGAAGCTTTTCTGGACTCCCGGGGGAACCTGGGGTATTCTAGGGCGTCCAAACTGACGTCATACATCCATTCATTTGGCCAGTTTGGCGACGGACATCGGTGAGCTTCTCCGTGACAGTGGGGACTAGTGTGAAACGACTGTCGTTGCTGATCTCTCTGCTTTGCCTTTGCGCCCCTGCGCCCTGTGAGACTCCCGCCGACCGCGACGCGTTGGTGGCCGAGCTGCTCAAGCGGTCGCACCTGCTGGGAGATGCCCGCTTCCAGGTGCCGCTGGCGGTGTGGAAACAGTACGTCCGCGAGGGTGACGGGCCCCTACCCCAGGGCCGGCCCGCTCCGGTCAACGCGATCGCCGGGAAGGGAATGTACCGCCTGACCATCTCCGAGGGCGGCCGGGCAACGTTGGCGGTCGAGCTGGAGGTCCATGTATTCCACCCCGCCGCCTGTCAGAACATGCCGGTCCTCTCGGACAAGTGGGCCTGGAGGAAGGTGGCCGTCAACGGCGTCGAAGCTGAGCTTCCCATTCAGAAGGGCTTCCTGCGGTTCACCCCGGCCGCACCGGGCCGGTACGTCGTGACGGCCGAGGCGCCGCTGCCCGGCGGCGGAACGGAGGGGGGCAGCCTTCGCCTGGACATCCCCCCCACCGTGCAGACCCTCGTGCGGGTGGACTCGCCGCGGGGGTGGGAGGTCCGCCTGGACGGAAGCGACGCCCCGCTGATCGGGACGGCCGAGGGTACGGCCGGCGAGCTGGCCGTGACGCCCCGCTCGCAACTGTCCCTGACCTGGCAGCGTCCCCAGCCCGTCAGCCGGCGCCCGGCCCGGTTCGTCATCGGCGGGCACGTGGCATGGGACTTCGCCGCCGATGGGCAGGAAGTAGCCGCCCGCCTGGACCTCCGTATCGCCGGCGGCGCGACGGACCGGATCGCCCTGTCGCTGCCCGATGGAGCGGAGGCGGTGAAGGTGGCCGGGGCCGACGTGCGGGAAGCGCAGACCGCCCGGACGAACGTAACCGTCTTCCTCCGCGGGGAGGTCAGCGGGCAGACCCGGCTGGACGTTTCGTTCCGCCTTCCCGCCGCCGACCGCCAGCGCATCTCCGCCGTCACCGTGGCCGACGGTCACTGGGCGTCCGGGACGCTGGTGGTCACCAACAGCGCCGGCGGCAAGGAAGTGCTGGGCGAGGAGGCCATCGGCCTGACGGACATGCCGATCTCGCAGGTTCCCCCCGAGGCCGCCGCCATGCTCGCAGGGCCGGCCGCGTTGACCTACCGCATCACCGGGCGCGACTGGTCGCTGGCCGCCGAGACGCTCCATCTGGGCCGGTTCGCCCTGCGGGAGTCCATCGCCGACCTGGCGTGCTTCCAGGTGCTCTACCGCGACGACGGGTCGGTGCTGTGCAAGGTGGACTACGAGATCCGCAATCGCTCGCGCCAGTTCCTCCGCCTGGACCTGCCCGCCGGCGCCCGCGTCCTGCTGGCACGGGTGAACGATACGGACCGCCCGATCACACACGTCGCCGATGTCGACGACGCCTACCTGCTGCCCCTGGTCCGCTCGAAGGCGTCGGTGGACGGGCTGGTGAGCTTCCCCGTCGAGATCGTCCTGGTGTATCGCACCGCGGCCCTGGACGAGAGGGGCGGGACGCTCCAACTGCCCCTGCCGCGGATTGACCTGCCGGTCGCGTACGCCTGGGGCAGGAGCTACCTGCCCGACGGGATGTCCGTCCGCCGCTGGTCCGGCCCGCTGGCGCGGGTGCCGGAGTATTCGTCCGAGACCGCCACCGCCCACCTCGCCTACGGCCGAGGGGAGATGGCCGAAGGCTACACCGCCGAGAATCGCCTGACCTCCCCCACCGCCGGCCGGCCGCAGCCCCGGATCGCCCCCGGCGGCGAGCAGGGCGGCTCCTCCGCCTACCTCAACGCCGTGCTGGCGAAGAACTACTATCGCTACGGCCGGGAGGCCTACGAGCAGGGCCGGTACGACGATGCCGCCAGGAACCTCTCGAAGGTGAGCGAGTTGGCCGGCGGTTCGGTCGAGGCGAGCAACGCCAAGCGCCTCCTGGACAATATCAAGCTGGCCCGGGGCGGCCTGACGCTCTCCGGCGAGGCCAGCAAGGCCGCCGGCAGGAAGGTCCGGGCCGAGCAGCATTCCCTCCGCGCCCAGGCGGAGCAGCAACAGGCGGTGCACATCGAGGGGGCCCGGGACGCTCTGCGGGAAGGCAGGTGGGAGCAGGCCCGGGCCAAGCTGAAGCTGGCCGAGGATCTGAACAGGCAGCTTCTCGCCCAGGGCGCCGACCAGGCGGAGCAGGACGTCCGGCTAAGGGAGGTGCAGCAGGCCCGCCGGACGATCGAGGCCGCCCTGACCGGCAAGACGCGGCAGCTTCGCCGGCAGATGGAGGCGCTCCAGTCCAAAGGCGACTACGCCGGCGCCCTCCAGGCCGGCAAGGCGCTCCGCGAGCAACTGGCCGGCGGGGCCGACGAGGGCGGAAAGGAGCTGGCGGAGGTCCAGAAGTCACTGGACGACCTCGCCGTCCAGGCCGCCGGACAGCAGGCGGCCGAGGCGCGGGGGAATCGGGCAATCGCCGAGTACGCCAGGAGCGTGCGGATTGGCGGCGGGGAAGTGTCTGTCCTGATTGACAAGGCCCTGGAACGTGCCAAGGCCGCCCTGGGAGGTGCGCCTGACCAAAGCAGTTTCAGCCGGGCCGGCGATGAGCTGCGACACGCACAGACCGCCTTGGCCACGGCCAGGTCCGTGTTCACCGACGACGAGTACCGGCAGTAC
>DASRZG010000014.1:0-7833 GCA_035686585.1 Phycisphaerae bacterium | reverse complement strand
GGACTGCATCAGGTCCGAGACCGACCGGTCGAACCCCCCACCCGGCGGCAGTTGGACCGCCCGGCCGTCGGCCAGGTCAAGCACGATGGGGACATGCCCCTTGATCCGGACGAAGAGGGCACGGAGACGACAGGCCCCGATCAGCCTCTCCACGCCGAGTTGCCCAGCCAGCTCCTTGAGCACAGCCGGTGGGACCGGCGCGGTGTCGGCGACGCGATCCCGCCCGCGCCGTGCCTTCTTCATGCGCCCCCGCTCCCAGGGCAAGCCATCATGAAAGCAGACGGTCTGCCGAATCGAGCGGAATCGATAGGTGTTCGCGTTCCTGCCCCTGTAAGGCCCCACGATCTCCCTGAAACGCGGGTCCTCCATCAACGACGTGAAGTTGGCGACATCCCGCGCCTCCTCCGGATCCGTGCCCCCCAGCAGCTCGAACGCCTTGTCGGCATCGCCCGACAGGGCACAGACGGTGGCGTAGTCCCAGGCGATGTCCTTCTCTTCCGGCGCCAGACGGTACGCACGCTTGAGGTAGCTCACGGCCTCGGGCAGGTCGCCTTTGGGATGGAGGTACAGGATGCCGATCATCGCGGCTGCGATCGCCTCCAGACGCTTGCCCTTGTGGCGGCTCATCCACTGCCGGACCTCATCGATCCCCTTGCCGGGCTTGGCCACCAGCGGCGTCTCGAACTTGAGGTCGGGGTTGCCCTGCTGGACGGCGGTTCGGGCCGTCTCGTTGTCCGGGTTCCTCTCCAGGGCCCGGAATACCTCCCGCATGTTCCGGTACGGCGGCTTGTGCCTGCGGGCATTCTTCCGCCACGCGCCCGCCGGCGACATCGGCTTGCCGTCCTTGCGGCGGATCATACGCTTCTCGGCCAGGGGTTTGTCGTAGTACACGTCCGCGCCGCTGTGCACGGCGAACTGGACGGCGTCCCGGCCGGTGTAGACAGTCTCCACCGTCCGCTCCCTGCCGGCCGCCCGGAGCTTCACCCGGACGGTGTTGTTGAAGTCTGTGCCCTCGCACAACGTGACGGACACGATCTCCAGGCCCAGTTGCCGCAGCAGCGCCGCCACGGCCTCGTGGACCGCCGGCGGTACGGTCGGGGCGGCGTCGGTGACTTTGGGGAGGATCTCGGCCGCCTCCGAGGCGCCAAGGTAGGCGTGATACGAGCGTCCCTTCGCGTCGGTCAGCAGCATGCAGTTCTGCTGCCCGCCGCTGACGAACACCCGGACGTTGGTGATCTTCGCCAGCACGTCGCGGGCGAACTTCTTCCCGGGCCGGCGTCGTTTCAGCTCGCCTTCGAACATGGTCATCAGCTCCTTTCGCAGGTCCCGGCGGGCCTCGTGGAGGCGCCGCTTGATCGTTCCCACGGGCCGGCTGGTGAAGTCGCTGATGTCGGCGAGGGAATAGCCGTTGACGTAGAAGAGCGTCGCCGCCTCGCGCCGCTCGGGGGAGAGCCGGGCCATGGCCTCCTGGACGGTCTGCGCCCGCTCGTCCGCCCGTCCCGGCGCACCGTTGCGGCGCCGCTCGGCCAGCCCTTCCTGCGCCCGCCTGCGGCGCTGCGCCTGGCGCAGGTGCAGGACGGCCCGGTTGGCGGCGATGCGGTACAGCCACCCGCCGAAGGCGTCGGGGTCCTTCAGTTCGGTGAGCTTCTCGAACGCGGCCAGGAAACTGTCCTGGGCGATCTCCTCGGCGTCGGCGAAGCGGCCCGTCCTGGCCAGCGCCACGCCGAAGACCGCGTCCTTGTACCGGACCACCAACTCGGCGAACGCCTGCGTCTCGCCCGCCAGCACTCGTTGGACCAGCTCTCCGTCTTGCATCCGGTCATTCCCTCGGGCCCACCAGCCGCCCGTTTCCGCCTCCACGGATGCGCGCGGAGCGCGAAAGGTTCGCGCGGTTGTGGACCTCCAACGCCAATGTAGTACCCTGCGCATCCCGGGACAAGGCGCGGACGAACCGGGGACGTTCGGACAGGCCGTTTAGCGGTCGCCGGCACGGCGACCTGGAAAGCGGTCGTGCCGACCGCCGCTAAACGTCGCGCGGAACGCGGGGACGACTCGCGCGGAATCCGGAAAAGAGAAACGGGCCGGCGCGTCCCTCCAACGCGCCGACCCGTGATTGTCCATTCCAATCGTCTTGCGATGGGTGACGTGAGACGGGCTCACTCCACCGTCACGCTCTTGGCGAGGTTGCGGGGCTTGTCGACGTTGCAGCCCAGGGCGACGGCGACGTGGTAGGCCAGCAGTTGCAGCGGGATGACCGTCAGCAGGGGCTGGAGCGGCTCGGGGCAGTCGGGCACGTAGAAGACGTGCTCGGCGTACCGGCGGATGTTCTCGTCGCCTTCGGTGGCCACGGCGATGATCCGCCCGCCGCGGGCGCGGACCTCCTCGATGTTGCCGACGATCTTCTCGTACGTCGAGCACCGCGGCGCGACCACCACCACCGGCATGCCGTCGTTGATCAGGGCGATCGGCCCGTGCTTCATCTCCGCCGCCGGCAGGCCCTCGGCGTGCAGGTAGCTGATCTCCTTGAGCTTCAGCGCGCCCTCCAGCGCGACGGGGTAGTTGGTCCCCCTGCCCAGGAACAGCCAGTTGGGCCGGTCGATGTTCTCGGCCGCGGCCGCGGCGATCAGGTCGGAGTACTCCAGCACCTGCTCGATCTGCGACGGGATGGCGGCGAGGGCCTCGATGTACTCCCGCAGGACCGAATCGGGCATGAAGCGCCGCCGGCCCAGGTACAGGCTCATCATCGCCATCACCACCACCTGGGCGGTGAAGGCCTTGGTCGAGGCCACGCCGATCTCCGGGCCCACGTGCAGGTAGACGCCGGCGTCGGTCTCGCGGGCGATGGTCGAGCCGACGGCGTTGACCACGCCCAGGGCGATCGCCCCCTTCTGGCGGGCCTCGCGGAGGGCGGCGAGGGTGTCGGCGGTCTCGCCGGACTGGCTGATCGCCACCACCACCGTGCCGTCCTCGATGATCGGGTTGCGGTAGCGGAACTCGCTGGCGTACTCCACCTCGGTGGGGATGCGGGCGAGGTCCTCGAAGAGGTACTCCCCGATCAGCCCGGCGTGCCAGGCGGTGCCGCAGCCGGTGAGGATGATCCGGCGGGTCTTGACCAGCTCCCGGGCAAGCTGCTCAATCCCGCCGAGCTGGATCCGGCCGTCGCGCATCTGGAGCCGGCCGCTCATGCACTGGCGGAGCGCGTCGGGCTGCTCGGCGATCTCCTTGGCCATGAAGTGGTCGTGGCCGCCCAGGGCGATCTGCTCCAGCGACCACTCGATCTGCTCGACCTGCTTGGAGACGGGGACGTTGTCGATGGTCAGCGTCCGCATGCCGCCGGGGGTGAGCACGACCATCTCGTTGTCGTTGAGGTAGACGACGTTGACCGTGTGCTCGACGATGGCGGAGGCGTCGGAGGCGACCAGGTACTCGTCGGCGCCCACGCCCACGATCAGCGGGGAGCCTCTTCGGGCGGCGACCACCTTGTCCGGCTCGTCCAGGCAGATCACCGCCAGCCCGTAGGTGCCGGAGACCTCCCGCAAGGCGAGCTGGACGGCCTGCTCGATCGAATTGCACCCGTCGTGGCGATAGAACTCGCTGATCAGGTGGGCCAGGACCTCCGAGTCGGTCTCGGAGGCGAAGGTGTGGCCCTTCTCGATGAGCACCTTCTTGAGGTCGGAGTAGTTCTCGACGATGCCGTTGTGGACGATGGCGATCCGCCCGTGGCAGTCGGTGTGGGGGTGGGCGTTGGCCTCGGTGGGCGCGCCGTGGGTGGCCCAGCGGGTGTGCGCGATGCCCACCACCCCGCCGGTGCCGGCCGGATCGGCCTCCAGACGCTCACAGAGATTGCTGATCCGCCCCGGGCTCTTGCGGACGTGGACCGCCCCGCCGTCGATGATGGCCACGCCGGCGGAGTCATATCCGCGGTATTCCAGCCGCTTGAGACCCTCGATCAATATCCCGACCGCGGGCTTTCGCCCGACGTACCCGACTATTCCACACATAGCGCTCGTCCTCGACAGCGGTTACCAGCCGCTGCCTTCATCGGTCATTCGGGAGGGGCAGTTTGGCAACTCCCGCTGCAATCGGCGTCGGCGGCAGGGCGTTTGGCCCGGTCCGAAGGCCATTGGCCGCGGTTTACATCACTGAGTATACGAAAACCCCACTGGGGCGATTCAAGCCCGGTTGTGGATCCAGCAGGAGAAAGGGCGACGATGTTTCGGACATGGTTGTGCAGCGGTCTGACGGCGGCAGTGTTGTTCATGGCGGCGGCCTTGGCCGTCGGCCAACCGGCGGCGAAGGAGCCGGCGGCCGCACCGGCGGACGGGGCCGTCACGGTCCTGGCCGGGGCGAGCTGCTGGCGCGTGCAGCATTCCTGGGCGCCCGTGCTCATCCAGACGCCGGACGGGCCCCGGGAAGCGCCGACCAGCAAGGACTGGCGGGCCGCCGACGTCGACAAGCCGGACTTCCAGTTCATGACGGTCTACCCGGCCGCCGGCTTCACGAAGGTGGGTTTCGACGACTCGGGGTGGGCCCGGCTGCATTATCACGGCAAGTTCACCAACGGCGAGCCGGACTCCCGCGCCGGCGGCGGGTCCGCCTCCCGGCACCTGAGGCAACTGACCCTCCGCGGCAAGTTCACGGCCGAGGAGCCCGTCCCGCTGCGCCTGACCGCGGGCTTTCGCGGCGGGATGGTGGTCTACCTCAACGGCAAGGAAGTCGGCAGGGCGCACATGGGCGACGGCGCCGTCGCGGCCGGGGCGGCGGCCGAGCTGTACCCCAGGGACGTCTACATCAACCCGCAGGGCAAGCCGTGGAACTGGTGGGAGAACCGCGCGAACATCGGGACGGAGTCGTACCCCCGCCGCGTCCGGCGGATCGAGAAGGAGATCCCCGCCGACTGCCTGCGAAAGGGCCTGAACGTCCTGACGCTGGAGATCCACGCCGCTCCCTACCCCGTGGAGTTCCTCGACCCGAAGTTCTCCCCGCAATGGGCCACCTGCGGGCTGGTGGAGGTCCAGCTCCGATCCCCCAAGGCCGGGGCGGTCCGGCCCAACGCCACCAGGCCCCCGGGGATTCAGGTGTTCAACACCTCGTTGGCCGAGCAGATCTACGACGTCAGTTGGGCGGACCCGCACGAGAAGCCCGGGCCGATCCGGATCGCCGCCGCCCGCAACGGGCGGTTCAGCGGGCGCGTGGTGATCGCCGGGGACCAGCCGATCGCGGCCTTCAAGGCCTCGGCCGGGGCCCTGAAGTCGGACGCCGGCACGATCCCCGCCGCCGCCGTTGGGGTCCGCTACGGGGCGTTCGCCGGGGCGGCCTCGGGTGGAGGCGCCGGCGGGCGGCATTACGCCGGGCTCAACGCCCGGCGCGACGACGCCATGCTCGCCGCCCCGCCGGACCCCGTGCCCCTGGCCGTCCGGAAGCTGCCGGACCACCTCCGCAAGGACCGCCAGGCTGACGGCCTGCCGGCCGATCCCGTGCCCGGCGCCGTCCAGCCCGTGTACGTGACCGTCCACGTCCCCAAGGACGCCCCCGCCGGGCTCTACCGCGGCACACTGACCCTCTCCGCCGGCGGCGCCAAGGTCGCCGACGTCCCCATCGAGCTGTCCGTCGCCGGCTGGGCCCTGCCCGATCCCAACGACTTCGCCTACTGGTGCGGGCTGATCCAGTCGCCCGAGGGGGCCGCCTTCGGCCACCGCGTCCAGCCCTGGTCCGACGAGCACTACCGCCGGATCGGCGAGAGCTTCCAGTGGATCGCCCAGGTCGGCAGCCAGGTCATCCTCCTGCCCCTGACGGCCGAGGGCGAGTACGGCAACGAGCAGTCGATGGTCCTGTGGGTCAAGCAGCCCGACGGCTCGTACAAGCATGACTTCGCGCGCGTCGAGAAGTACCTGGACGTCGCCCTCAAGCACATCCCCCGGCCGCGGTTCGTGGCCGTGGGCGTGTGGCACTTCTCCGAGCACAACCGCAACGGGGTGTTCTCGGAGCTGGACCCCGCCACCGGCAAGATCACCCTGGCCACCAAGCCCAGGCACGGCACGCCGGAGGCGCTGGCGTTCTGGAAGCCGGTGCTGACGAAGATGCGCCAGGTCCTGGCGGCGCGGGGGCTGGACAAGTCGATGATCCTGGGCTTCGGCTCGGACCGCTACCCCGCCAAGGCGACGGTGGGCGTGTTCCACGAGATCCTGCCCGACGTGGGCTGGATGGCCCCGCGGCACCCGCCCAACGGCGGGGAGTACATGGACTACGACGGCGGGAGGGTCCCGGTGATGTACACCTCCAACGTCTGGGGCTGCGGCGACGTGCCCGACCCGTCGGCCGGGCGGCGGTACGGGTGGAACTTCAAGTACCCCGTCGAAGGCGGGCTGCGGACCTGGCTGGACCGCGGCGCCTACGACCCGGACACGCTGACGCGCTTCCGCTGCATGTCGGAAGGCATCCTGATGTCCGACCGCCCGGGGCAGGGGCAGATCGGCGCCGACTTCTGGCCGCCGGAGCCCCAGAAGGGCCAGCGGCCGCTGACCACCCTCTTCAGCCGGTTCCCCCGCTCGGCCAACGTCGGGGCGGGCAACAAGGGATGCACCACCAACCAGCTGCTCCACCCCGACGGGGGCAAGGCGGCCCCGACCGTGCGGTTCGAGATGATCCGGGAGAACATCGAGGAATGCGAGGCCCGCATCTTCCTGGAGAAGCTCCTGACCGCCAAGCCCTGCCCGCTGGAGGAGGCCTTGGCCCGCAAGGGGCAGGACCTGCTCGACGAGCGCGCCCGCTGGCACCGCGTCTCCGGCATCGCCGCCGACTGCGCCGCCTCCTGGCCCTACTCCGGCTGGGAGGACCGCACCCGCCGCCTCTACGAAATCGCGGCCGAGGCGGCCAAGGCCGTCAAGATCAAATGACCAGGAGCCTGGAGGCCAGATACGAAATCCGAAGCAGATCACAGACACGAAGCACGAAAGAAGAAGCGGGAAACAGCACCCTCTCACCCCAGGTTGCCGCCCAGGCCGGGTCACTTCAGTGAACCCGGGCCGTTCGCTCCCCCCCAACTTCCCCATCAGTCTCAGATCCCGAGAAATAATTCTCGGATTCGCCTGGAACTCCGCCCCGCCTTCGGCGTCCAATATCGCGAGAAGAAATTCTCGATAGGCCGCGCCGAAGGAAAGGACGGGATATGCCACGCCGCAAGAGCCGGACGCTCACCGAGGTCGAGCTGGAGTTCATGCTCATCGTCTGGCAGGCCGGGGAGGTCACGCCGGAGGAGGTGCTGACCCAGCTCCGCCGCCAGGGGCGCACGCTCTCCGACGGCTCGGTCCGCAAGATCCTCTCCATCCTCCTGGCCAAGGGCTACCTGTCCCGCCGCCGGGAGGGCAAGACCTTCCGCTACCGCGCCGAGGTCGCCAAGGGCCAGGCCAAGGGCAGCCTGCTGATGGACCTGGTCAACCGGGCCTTTGCCGGCTCGCCGGCGATGATGGTGGCGGCCCTGCTGGACAGCCCCAAGGTCAGCGCCGCCGACCTGAAGAAGATCAAGCAGCTCATCGCCGAACGGGAGAAATCAAAATGAACGGGGCACAATGGTGGCTGACGCTGGATCGGGTGGGTTTTCAGGCGGCCTGGATCCTGCTGTCGGCCCTGTGGCAATCGTCGATCCTCCTGGCGGCGGCGGGGGTGCTGGCGTGGCTGCTCCGGCGGCGGCGGGCGTCGGTGCGGCAGGCGGTGCTGGCGGCGGCCGTGCTGGCCAGCCCGCTGATCCCGCTGCTGGGCTGGGGGGCCTGGCGATCGGGGACGCCCCGGGCGCCGATTCCGGTCGTGCCGGCCTACTCCGCCCCCGTCGAGCCC
>DASRZG010000013.1:0-3311 GCA_035686585.1 Phycisphaerae bacterium | reverse complement strand
GATCGATGCTGCCGTTGTTTCGGTGTTATCAGTTGCCGCCCCGCTCCTCGGTCCGCCCCCCGGCCGGTTTCACCAGCGGGGCGGGAGACGGGAAGGAGTGGGTTTCCGACACGTCACCGCGGATGACGATGATGTCCCATGAGTTTTCCCGAAAGCCGTAGTCCGGAAGCAGGCCGGTGCCGGCGTCCGGCGTCCAGCCCGGGGCCGCCTCCACGGCGTCGGGCGCGGCTGCCGGCGCGGGCGAAACGGTCCCGCCGTCGGCCCGCGGCGGCGCCGCCAGGTGCTCCATCCCTCCGAACGGGCTGGACCTGGCCCCGCCCCACCGCAGGACCTCGTTGAGCGAGACCGCCGAGGCGGGCACGCGATGGGTGTCGGTGGGGTTCCGCAACGCCAGGGAGATGCTGCCGTACTCGGACGCCAGTTGCAGCATCTGGGCCTGCCGGGTGTCGACCATCAGGGTCACCACCAGCCGGCTGGTCTTCCTGAGCTGGTCGAGCTTGTCGCCGCTTTCCTCGGACACGAAGACGGTGCGGCGCCCCACCGCCAGGACCTGGAGGCTCTGAAGCAGGGCGGTGGAGACGCGCTCCTGGTTGGTCCCCCCGCCGGCGAAGGAGGCGACCACGTCCACGGTGCACCCGGGATACAGCAGGCTTTCCAGCGCCGAGTCGGCCTTGACGCCCACGCTGAACGCCCGCTTGCCCTTGGCCAGGGCCGTCGCCATGTACGCCCCCGACCCCTTGGCGGCGAAGGACGAGCTGGCGAAAGCCTGCCCCGAAAGCAGCGGAACCGCCAGCACCTTGCCGATCACCTGCGCCGGGTGGGTGAAATGGTCTTCCGGCGCTTCCGTCTCGGCCACCTCCTCCACCTTCACCGAAGAGGCATCCACGACGGTCATCGCATGGAGGGGTCTGGTCGCCAGAACGACCTGGACTTTGCCGGAGGACGTGTCCACCACCTTGTCGGACCGCCGATCGGCCACGATCACGGCCGCGCACACCGCGGCCACGATGCCAACGGCCACCAATCCCAGCGTCGACCATTTCATCGGTCGTCTCCCTTGTGTTGTCGAGTGGTTACGGGCCTTCCTTCGCCATGCTGACAGAGGCCCTGAGATTCCCCGGCAGCGGCACCAGCGGCCCGCCGATCAGGGCGATGTTCCCATAGGGAACGTTGACTTCAACGGTGAGCACCTCCCCCGGGGCCAGGGAAGCCACGTCGGCGGGACGGATCGTGACCGAGTATCCGCTCTCGCCCATCCCGGCCGAGGACATCAGCGAGCCGACGGCGGAGGCGACCTCCCCGGTCGTCGCGTCCGGGGTGACGCCCAGCCGGGCGCCGCGCCGGGCGGCGTTGGTGGTCTCCTCGAACTTCAGGAACAGCCACCCGTACTCGATCAGCGCTAACGTCAGGAACAGCAGCACGGGAAAGAGCAGGGCCGCCTCGATGGTGGCCGCCCCCCGGCTCCGTCTGGTGGTCTTCACAAGGGCCATAGCATCCTTCCCCCGGCGGCGGCACACACGCCCATGAATATGGCCAGTCCGTAGGGGACCGTGAGCGTTGGATGGGCCGGGGCCTGGACGCCTGCGACGCCCTTCAGGCCGGCGCCGCTGAGGATCGAGACAAGCCCCCGAAATGCGGTGGCGGCCACGCTGGAAACGACCGAGCGAAGGCGCTTCCTCGCGGCGGCCACGACGACGGCCAGGAGGAAGCCCGACAGGGCCACGGCCGCCAGGACGACGGCGCCCTGGAGCACCCCCAGCCACGCGCCGATCCCCGCCATCAGCTTGGCGTCCCCGGCGCCCCCGCCGGCAAAGACGTACAGCACGACGAACGGCAAGGCCAGGATGACCCCCGCCGCCAAGGCGCCGCCAAGGCCATTCAGCCCGCCCCGCCACGCCGCCTGGCAGAGCCCCGCCGCCAACAGCGGCAGTGTCAACCAGTTGGGAATCCGGCGCCGGAAGAGGTCCCAAACGGCTGCCGCCAGTGAGGCGCCGATGACGGCGCCCCACTGGAGCAGCACGATATCACCGATTTCGAGGTCCCCGAACACAACATCCCCTTCGTACGCTCGTTGCGGGGCCGCCGGTCATTGGCCCGGGCGGGCCCGCAGCCAGGCACCTCGCTCAGGTGCCGGCTTCCAGGGTGCCCTGGAGGACGCTGAACTGCGTGTTCACCCACACGCCGATGGCCGCGATGGCGGCAATCGTCCCCGCCACGATCAGGCCGGTGATGATGGCGTACTCGACAGTCTCCAGACCCCGATCGTCACAGATGAACCCCTTCAGATGCTTTGTGAGTTTCGACATCATTCCTCTCCTTCTTGAGCTCTTTTTCCGGCGACTTTGCGCCGGGGTGAAAGGCTCGGCTGTGCCCGGAAAGGTCTCCCCGTGATCCCTCTGTTCCGGTACCCCCCCGGTTCCCCTCGTTTTGAGCTGCCTCCCTTGGCGTGACGCGCCTCACGTCGCGCCCTGCTCCATCGCCGGGGAGTATACGGTTCGTTTGGGCGATGGGGCCAACGCGGCGGGGCAATGTGCGTGGGTTTTTCTTCGATCTATTTCAAGTTGCCCCCGCTTCGGGCCGTCATGGAGGAGGGCTAAGATGTTACTATTGAATTGCCTGGGTCGGGCGCAAGGTGGACTCGCAAAGGGGGAGGTAAGCCAGATGCAAACCAGGAAATTCTTCCGCCCACGCGTTGCGGCATTCCGCCAATCGAAGGGGATCACCGGGATCTGGGTAGCGCTGACGTTGCTGGTGATCCTCGGCTTCATCGGGCTGGCAACCGACGTCGCCCACGTCGTGCTGGTCGGCCATCAGCTCCAGAACGCCGCCGACGCGGCCAGCCTGGCGGGGGCTCAGATTGTGCGGGCCGACCCGGCCGAGGCCGTCCGGCAGGCGATCGCGCTGGCCCTGGAGAACAAGGCCGACGGCGAGGCGGTGGTGCTGGAGCTGACGGATGTGACGGTCGGGCGGTACGATCGCGACACGCGGACGTTCACGGAGACGCTGGAGGGGCCCAACGCGGTGAAGGTGGTCGCGCGGCGGACGGAGGACTCGCCCGCCGGGCCGGTGGGGCTGCTGTTCGGCCGGGTGTTCCTCCAGAATTCGATCAACGTGGAGCGCGCCGCCATCGCCATGGTCGGCGGCGGAACGGGCGCCGGCCTGATCACGCTGGACCTGCACGCGCCCCAGTCGCTGTCCCTCAGCGGCACGGTCACGCTGAACGTGGACGGCGGGGTGGTGCAGGTCAACTCCGACGATGAGGAGGCGGCGGTGCTCGCCAACGGCACGCCCACGCTGATCGCCCCGGAGCT
>DASRZG010000012.1:0-11427 GCA_035686585.1 Phycisphaerae bacterium | reverse complement strand
GATGGGCCTGCTGACGCCCGGACCCCACAAGACGGCGTTGGAGCCGAAGTCGCACGCCATCGGGTCCGGGGGCCTGGTGGGCCCGAACTCGACGCGGACCATCAACGTGTCGTTGAGGCGCGGGGCTTCCTCGCCAACCGTCTGCCAGAACGGCGCCCCGGCTCGGGCGGCCACGTCCCCGTCCCCGCTGGCGTCGACCACGACCTTCCCCAGCAGCACCTGCCGGCCGGACTTGTTCTCCACGATCACCCCGCGGACGGTGTCATCCTCGACGATGCTTTCACAGAAGTACGTGTGAAGCATCAGGTCCACGCCGGCGTCCACGCACATCCGCATCGTGACGTACTTGAACTTCTCGGTGTCGATGGCGTAGCTGTACTCCAGCTTTCCCGGCTCGGTGGGATAGGCCTTCTGCGGATACGGGCTGTGGCCGAGGCCGCCGAGGGCCTTCAGCTCCAGCACGATCTCCTCGGCGATGCCGCGGACGACCTGGGTGGAATCGGGCTCGACCTGGTTGCGGAAGCCGTTGATGCACGCCATCAGCGAGGCGGTGGCCGTGCCGCCGAGGTAGCCGAACTGCTCGATGAGCACGGTCGCTGCCCCCTGCCGCGCCGAGGCAATGGCCGCCGCCAGGCCGGCAGGGCCGCCCCCGACGACGATGACTTCCGCTTCCCTCGTGACGGGAATCTCCCGCGCGGGTTCACGGTACGTCTTCATGGCAGGCACTCCTGGGGACCTCCGGCCCGTTCCGGGCCCAAACCGCCATCTCGCGGCGCCGCACGAATGGTACGAAGACCGGCTCCTTCCGGCAAGCGACGTTGCCCGGGGACGGGGAATTCGGCACAATGCCCCGCGAAGACCGGGTTCGCCGCGACATCGGAAGGCAGGCAGGAATGGTCCACCGCTGGGATGTCATCACCGTCGGGAACCTGTCGCGGAACCGCTATTGGGGCGAGGGCGACGACGCGCCCGTCCGGCCGGTCCTGTGCACCTGTACGCTCGTGCAGGGGGCCGACTTCCGGCTGATCGTGGATCCGTCCGTAGCCGGGCCGGAGCGCATGGCCGCCGAGCTGGACAGGAGGACGGGCCTGGACCTCTCCGACGTCACCCATGTGTTCCTCACGCACGAGCACGGGGATCATCACGCCGGCCTGGCGTGCTTTCCCGAGGCCCGGTGGATGGCCGCGCCCCCGGCCGCCGATGTCATCAACGCCTCCGGCAGATATGCCAGGGGGGTGGAGCCTGTCTCCGGGCGGATCCTGGAGGCAATCGATGCGATGCCCACCCCCGGACACACGGCCAGCCACCACAGCCTGCGATTCGACTGCCAGGGCCTGTCCGTGGTGGTTGCCGGCGACGCGGTCATGACCCGTGATTTCTGGGACGAACGGCGCGGTTTCTTCAATTCGGTGGACTTCACCCTCGCCGCCGCGACGATCGAGCGTCTGGCGACCCTGGCCGACGTCGTCGTGCCGGGCCACGACAATTGCTTCCTCACCGCGACGGGTCCCGCCGGCCGCAGAGGCTGAACAGGGGCTGCAATCGGGGCGCGGGGCGGCGATAATGGGGTGGTGGATGACGAGCCGGCCGGCAACGGCGGCGGCGGAAGGAAGAGGCGTATGTCCGCGGAACTGCTGGAGACGTTTGACAACCCTCACCCGGGCAGGGAGTACGTGATCCGGCACGTGGCGCCGGAGTTCACCTCGGTCTGCCCCAGGACGGGCCAGCCGGACTTCGGCACGATCACCATCGAGTACGTGGCCGGCGCCCGGTGCGTGGAGCTCAAGAGCCTCAAGCTGTACCTGCAGGGCTACCGCAACGTGGGGGTGTTCTACGAGGACGTGGTCAACCGCATCCTGGACGACCTGGCCGCGGCGGTGGCCCCGCGACGGATGACGGTCACGGGCGAGTTCTCCACCCGCGGTGGGATGCACAGCACGGTTACGGCTGAGTACACCGGGCAGGACTGAACCTGCCCCGGGGCGGACCGGGACGGAAAGGGGACGTCATGGGCCGATTGGGAAGCAGCGATACACTTCAGCGGAGCAAGGCGCTGGCCTTGCGGGCCATGCATTTCTTCCTGGACCAGCCTTACGATGTGCCGGGCCAGCCTATGACCAGGGACATGATGCGGACCGTTATTGAACTGGTGGCGGCCCTGCGTGAGGCGGACATGGCCGAATCGGACGAGCAGTTCGGCGCCTGGATGGGCGAAGCCCGCGATGCGGCGCGGGTGACGATGGGCGCGCTATCGATGCTCCAAGGCGACCGCCCGGACGCGGTGGAGGAGATCCGGGCGATGCACGCCAACGCCGGCAGGCTCCGCGACAACTGCGATCAGTTCCTGTCGGGTTCAAGACGCTGGTCGGCGCTCGACGATTCCCGGGGTTCATAACCCCCCGCACCGACGGCATCTTCGCTTCGCTCCGACTTCCGCTGGGGGGCGATGGGGCGTCTGCACGGAGCGTTGCGGGCTCGCCCCCGGGGGTACCGTGAGGACCTATAATGCCTTGAGTGTCCCGACCCGGGAGGATAGGCTCGGGGTCGGCCTTGTTCAGGAGCATATTTGTGACCGATGTGTTCACCGCCGAAGAGGTCTTCCAGGTGGCGATGGCCCTGGAGGAGACGGGGCAGGTCTTCTACGAGGTCATGGCAGTTTCCTGCGGGCACGGGCGGGTGGCGGAGATGTGCCGCCGGCTGGCCGTGCAGGAAGCGGAGCATTACGACCAGTTCAAGCGGATGCGAGAGGCCCTGCTGGAAGGAACCGCCGGCGTGCCGCTGTCGGCGGCGCAGGTGGAGCTGGTCCAGTCGATGATCAACGAACGGGTCGTCCCCGACGCCGAAACCGTTCGCCGGCGGGCGGCCGAAGGCGGGCTGACCGAGACCCTGCGGATCGCCGCCCAGATGGAGCGGGACTCGATCGACTTCTACCGCAAGCTGCTGGAGGTGGTCGACGACGACGGCGCCCGGGCCGTCCGGCGGATCATCGCCGAAGAGCAGGACCACATCCGGATCATCGCCGAGGCGGCCAAGAGTCTGGGATGAACGGAACTCCAATTTCCGATTTCCAATTTCCAATTGGCGGCGCGGACGCGCCGGACCTGCGACGGAACATCCTGCGAGTCCTGTTGACGGCGGCGCTGTTGTCCGTTGCGCTGGGCGTCTCGTGCGATTCGCGCGGGAGGGGCGGCGCGGCGGCGGGGCCTGTGACGATGGCGTCCAGCCCGGCCGGGATCATGGGGACGCAGACGGAGCTGACCGTGGTGGTGGGCGCCGGCGACGCGGCGGCGGGCCGGGCGGCGCTGCAGGCGGCCGAGGGGGCCCTGCGGGACGTCGAGGCGATGATGAGCCCGTTCCTGGCCGCCTCGCCCCTGAGCCGGTTCAACGCCGCCCCGGCGGGCGAGGCGGTGCCGCTGCCGGCGGAGCTGGCGGGGCTGCTGGAGCGGGCCCGGACGTTCACGGAGCGGTCGGACGGGGCGTTCGACGTGACGGTCGGGCCGATCGTCCAGCTCTGGAAGCGCGCCGGCAAGGCCGGCCGCGTGCCCCGGGAGAGCGAGCTGGCCGAGGCCCGCGCGCGGGTGGGGATGGAGAACCTGACGGTCTCGGACGGCAAGGCGGTCAAGAAGATTGACGGGCTGGAGCTGGACCTGGGCGCGATCGCCAAGGGCTACGGCGTGGACAAGGCGGCCGAGGCCATGAGACGGACCGCCGGCGTGCGGGGCGGGCTGGTGAACGTCGGCGGGGAGGTCCGCAGCTTCGGCGCCAAGGGCGATGGGGCGGCATGGCGGATCGGCGTGCGGCATCCGTTCCGCCAGGGCCTGTACGGCGTGATGGTCCTGGGCGAGTCGGCCGTGGCCACCAGCGGGGATTACGAGCGGTTCGTGGAGATTGGCGGGGTGCGTTACAGCCACATCGTGGACCCGCGGACGGCTTTGCCCGTCCGCCAGACCCATAGCGTGACCGTCGTGTCACGCGGCGGTGACGGCCGCCAGCCCAGTTGCACCGACGCGGACGCTTGGGCGACGGCGTTGAGCGTGATGGGCGCCGCCGGCCTGGGCAGGCTCGACGGGACGGGCATCGAGGCGCTGGTGATCAGCGGCACGCCCGAGAAGCCCGAGATCCAGATGACCCCGGGCTTCGCCACCCTGCTGGAGCCGGGGACGAAGATCCAGTTGGACTGACCGCCGTGGCCAAAGAGACCAAACAGGGATTCGGCGCCGTCGGGTTGGCCCTGGTGGGCTTCGCCATCGGGTACTTCACCACCAGCCTGCTGCGGGGCACAACCTATGCGGATCGGGCGCCGCTGATCGCCACGGCGCTGGGGGTGGTTCTGGCCATGTTCGCCGCCCGGCAGTCCGGGCGGATGATCCGCGGGGCGCTCCGCGGGCTGTGCATCGGCACGGCCGTGGGGGTGGGGGTGCTGATGTTCCTCATGCAGCCGCCGGCCGGGGAGGGGGCGGTCGTGCAAGAGGCGGACCTGCTGGCCAAGAGGACCTGGATCGTCACGTCGATCCCCGACCCGGGCCCGCTGGCGGCGGCCATGACGGCGCTGGCCATCAACCCCCCGACGCTTCGCCTGCGGACCGTCCCGACCGGCCCGGGCCCGGCGGGGCTGATCACCGTGCTCGTCCCCGCCCTCTGCTGCCTGGCCGCCGGGGCCGTCTACGGCCTGACGACCGAGAAGCGCCGGGCGGAAGGCCCGGCGGGTTGAACCACAAAGGACACCAAGAGCACAAAGAACGGACGTAGGGGGCGGCTTTGGCGGCGGGCGATACCGCCGTGGCGGGGAAGCTGAGATGGGTCGAGCCCCCGGGCGTTGGCTTTCGAAGCGAATATTGAATCATGAATATCGAATCTCGAATGTCGAAGTGACCGCTGTCACTTCGGCATTCGTTATTCGGTGTTCGCTATTCGATATTGCTGTTCGGCCCACCTTGCTCCCCACGAGACGCGCGTCGGAACATGCCCGCCGGCGCCAGCCCCTCTTTGTGCTGCTACGGTTCATTATCTGCGCAGGGCGCGAAGATCTTTCAGTACCGCCTCCGGCCTCTGTGGGCCTTCGCGAAACCGCAAGCGGCTTCCGCCCCCACGGACGCGCCCAATTGGAAATTGGAAATTGGAATTTGGAAATGGGCTGCGGGCAACGCCCGCGCTGTGTTCTTCGTGCCCTTTGTGGTTCAAGCCGTTTGGCTATCCCCGGTAGTCGGCGTCGTCCACGGTGGTCTTGAAGTCGGCTTCCACGCGCTCGGGCAGCTCCTCGCCGGCGACGGCGGCCAGGTCCTTGGCGGAGGGTTTGCCCACGTAGATCAGGGTCTGGCGGGGGCACTTGGCCAGGACGGGGGCGAAGTCGGCCTGGGCGTCGTAGTGGTCGTAGTTGATGCTGGCGAGGTTGTCGGTGACGGTGAACAGCTCGTTGAGCTTCTGGCAGATGCCGCAGCCGATGCAGCCGACGGTGCAGACGCTTCGGACGACCTTGCCGGGGTCCTTGCTCGAGCAGGCGACGACCACGATCCGCTCGGCCTTGAAGGGCACCATGGAGATGATGTGGCGGGGGCAGGCCTTGGCGCAGGCCCCGCAGCCGGTGCACTTGTCGTAGTCGATGACCGCCAGGCCGTTGACCATCTTCACCGCGTCGAACTGGCACGCCCACTCGCAGTCGCCGAAGCCCAGGCACCCGTAGGTGCAGCCCTGGACGCCGGCGACGAGGTTGGCGGCCCCGCAGGTCCGCTCGCCGGTGTACTCGGCCCGCTTGAGGCGGCAGTCGTAGTCGGCGCCGCAGTGCACCACGGGCCGGTAGGGCAGCGTCTCCTGCAGGTCGATGCCCATGATCTCGGCGACGTGTCGGGCGACGGCGGCGCCGCCGACGGGGCACTTGTCCGGCGGGGCCTCGCCGCGGAAGACGGCCTCGGCGTACTCGGCGCAGCCGATGTACCCGCACCCGCCGCAGTTGGCGCCGGGCATGGCGTCGGTGAGCTGCCGCAACTGCAGCGGCACGTCCACCTTCCACGCCACGTTCGCCCAGCCCAGCAGCATGGCGAAACACACCCCCAGGGCCAGCATCACCAGGATGGCAAGTCCGATGGTCAGAAGCATCTCAGCACCATTCTATTTACGATTGTCGATTGACGATTCAACGACGGAAGAAACGGGGCGAAATCGCCAATCGGCAATCGCCAATCCTCAATCCTATCCCGCCATTCCCTTGAAGCCCATGAACGCCAGGGCCATGATTCCGGCGGTGATCAGGGTGATTCCCGGGCCCTTCAGCGGCTCGGGGATGTCGGCGGCGTCCAGCTCCTCGCGGATGCCCGCCATCAGCACGATCGCCAGGGTGAAGCCCACCCCGCCGAAGAAGCTGTACACCAGCGACCGCAGGAAGCTGTCGCCGATCGCCGGCCTCTTGGCGATGATCAGGCAGACGAACAGGATCGCGCAGTTGGTCGTGATCAGCGGCAGATACACCCCCAGCGCCTTGTACAGCGCGTGGGCGAACTTGCGCATGTACATCTCCACCAACTGCACCATCCCCGCGATCACGAAGATGAAGAGGATGTACTGGAGGAACAGCAGGTCGGCCACGACGGGCTTGTCGGGGCTGGCGCCGGCCAGGGAGTTGATCCAGTTGACCAGCGGGGCCCCCTCGATCAGCGCAAAGTGGCTGATCGCCCACGTGACCACCCCCGACAGCGTGGTCACGAACACCACGGCACAGCCCATGCCAAAGGCCGTGTCGATCCGCCGGCTGACGCCCAGGAACGGGCAGATGCCCACGAAGTACGCCAGCACCAGGTTGTTGATCACGGCCGTGGCCAGGCCCAGCATCAGGATTTCGGTGACAACGCCCATGTGTGTCTCTCTAGCGAACGGAGTGGGCCGCAGAGGCGCAGAGATCGCAGAGATGGAAGAAAGGTAGAAGCACGTGCTTTCCCGACCGGCAACTTCCTTTTCTTCTCACCTCTATGTCCTCTGCGTCCTCTGCGCCTCTGCGGCCCAGGTGTTTGTCCGTCTCTCAGCGCCTCTTCCGTCTGGAGATCAGGTTGACCACTCCCATCAGCACGCCGAGTGTGATGAACGCACCGGCCGGGCCTTGCATGACGGTCCAGTTCGGCCAGTTCGGGATCAGCCGGAACCCGGCGGAGGGGTCGGCCTCGTTCAGGAAGAACCCGCCGGTCGCCAGCAGCTCGCGGACGACGGCGATGGAGGTCAGCCCCAGCAGGAACCCAACGCCCTGCCCGACCGCGTCGGAGATCGCCACGGGGATCGACTGGTGGGCCGCGCACACCTCGCAGCGGCAGATGATGATGCAGTTGACGATGATCAGCGGGATGTAGGGCCCCAGCGTCCGGCTCATGGGGAACATGTACGCGGCCAGGAAGCGGTCGACGAAGGTGACGAAGGCGGCGATGGTGAGGGTGAACACCAGGATCCGCAGGTGGCCCTTGAGCTGGTGGCGGAGCAGGCTGACGACGATCGAGGCCATGATCAGCACGAAGGCGGTCGCGGCGGCCATGGTGAACGCCCCGGCCAGGGTGGCGGTGACCGCCAGCGTCGGGCACATGCCCAGCACCTGCCGGTAGGTGGGGTTGTCGTTGAGGATCCCATAGCGGAACCGCGCCGCCGCGCCGGGCAGGGAGGTCTCGGCCATGCTAGCTGCCCTCCTTCATCGCCGCCCGCAGGGCCGGTCGGACCGCGGGCAGGACCTCGTTGATCGTGCCCACCACGCCCTTCTTCGAGGAATACGTCGCCCCGGTGATCGTCCACACCTCGTTGCCGGTGGTCTTGGACCCCTCGGGCACGGCCACCAGCTCGGCGGCGGCGTCCTTGCCGGCGAACTGGTCGACGAAGCTCTTGCGCTTCTTGATCTTGTCGCCGATGCCGGGGGTCTCCGCGTCGATCACCACCCGGTAGCCTTTCAGGACGTTCACGTCCTCGTCCGTGCAGATCAGCAGCGTCAGCGTGTCGTAGCCCATCCCCTCGGCCTCGATGCCCCAGCCGATGCGCTTCCCGTCGCGGAGGGCGGGATAGCCGTTCACCTTCCGCTCGCGCCCGTTGATCGTCACCTTCACCACCGTCGGCTCGGCCGTGGTCGTGCCGGCGCCGAACACCTCCACCAGCCTGACGGCAATGAAGTCCTTGATGTTCTGTTGGATCCGGGGGCGCGTGACCTTCTCCACCCCCGCCAACGCCGCCCCGAAGGCGATCGACAGGGTCAGCACCAGCCATGCCTGCCCCAGGTAGGTCAGAAATCCCTTCTTGTCGCTCATATCAGGCCACAGTCCGCAACGGCGAAGGATTCGTCCACGAATTACTCGAATTACACGAAAGAAGAAGAAACAGCTCCGTTTCACCGCAACTCATTCGTGCAATTCGTGGATACCGCTGCTTCCTCTTCCGTTTCTTCTTTTCCGATTCGTGTAATTCGTGCAATTCGTGGACGCCGCTTCTTCTTCCCACCATCTGTGTAATCTGTGGACTACGTCGGTTTCGGGGACGGGGTCGGCCCGCCGACGGGGCGGGGGACGGTGTAGCGGTCGATCAGCGGCACGGTGATGTTCATTACCAGCACGGCGTACATCACGCCCTCGGGCACGGCCGCGAACAGGCGGATCAGCATCACCAAGGCGCCCACGCCGGCGCCATAGATCCACCGGCCCCGCCTGCTCAGCGGGCTGGTGGCCGGGTCGGTCACGATGAACGCCGCCCCGAACAGCAGCGCCCCGGACAGGAGCTGATTCTGGATCGGCAGCGCCGTCTGGGGCCGCAGCAGGCAGTTCAGCTCGCCCACGGCCGCGGCGGAGATCAGCATCGCCAGGGGGATGCGCCACGACGCCGCCCGGCGGACGATCAGGTACAGCCCGCCCAGAACGCAGGCGATGGCGCTGGTCTCGCCGATCGAGCCGTTGACCGTGCCCAGCAGCAGGTCCAGCGCCGAGGTGGCCTTGACCGCCAGCGGGGTGGCGCCCGTGGCGGCGTCCACGACGCGGGCCGCGTGGGCGGGAAGCGTCTCGATGCCCCCCTGCTTGAGCACGTAGGTAGTCATCGGGGCGGCGAAGCACGCCTGCAGAAAGGCCCTGCCGCCCATGGCGGGGTTGAAGACGTTCGACCCCAGGCCGCCGAAGCACATCTTGGTGATCAGGATCGCCATGCCCGCCCCGACCACCGCGCCGTACCACGGCAGCGTCCAGGGGATCGACAGCGCCAGGATGATCCCGGTGACCACGGCCGAAAAGTCCATGATCGTCTGCCGCCGGCCTCGAAGCTGCTGCCACAGGGCCTCGAAGAAGACGCAACTGGCCACCGACACCCCGATCAGCATCGCCGCCCGCCAGCCGAAGACGTAAATGCCCACCGCCATGGCGGGGATGAGGGCGATCACCACGTCGATCATCACCGCCCGCGTCGACCGCGCCCGCCCGATGTGCGGACCCGGCGCCACCGGCCATATCACCGCCGCGGGCGCCTCTGGTTTGTTCTTCGCTTCGGTCATTCGTGGATTGTCGATTTACGATTGTCGATTGAACGACCACACCCGACGGTCCGAGATCCGTACCTGGTTCCCGGTTCCCGGCTCCCGGTTCCTACTTTTTCGGCATCATCGCCTTGCCCATGCGCATCAGTTGGACCAGGGGGATCTTGGCCGGGCAGATGTACGCGCAGCAGCCGCATTCGATGCAGGCGGTGAGGTAGTATCGCCGGGCCGTCTCCCAGTCGCCATGGCGGCACGCCAGGGCGATCTTGGTCGGCACCAGCCCCAGCGGGCAGACGTCCACGCACCGCCCGCAGCGGATGCAGGCGGTCTCCTCGCTCGATCGGGCCTGCTCCTTCGTCAGCACCACCACGCCGGAGGTGCCCTTGGTCACCGGCACGTCCAGCTCGGCCAGCGCAAAGCCCATCATCGGCCCGCCGGCGATCACGCGCCCGGCCGTCTCCTTCAGCCCGCCGCAGGCGGCGATCAGGTCGCCGTAGCCGGCCCCGATCGGCGCCAGCAGGTTTTTCGGCTGGGCGATCCCGTCGCCGGTGACGGAGATGATCCGGTGCGTCAGCGGCCTGCCCCGCAGCACCGCGGCGGCGATGGCCGCCGCCGTGCCGACGTTGACCACCACCACGCCCACGTCCCGCGGCAGGCCGCCGGTCGGCACCTCGCGGTCCAGCACCGCCGGAATCACCTGCCGCTCGCCCCCCATCGGGTACTTCGTCTTGACGATTGCCACGTCGACGTCGGTGCCTTCCGCCGCCTCGGCCATTCGCTTCGCGGCCGCCGGCTTGTTGTCCTCGATGGCGATGACGATCCGCTCGGCCCCGGCGGCCCGCGCCGCCAGCAAGCCCCCGGCAACGATCGGTTCAGCGGCCTGGAGCATGAGGCGGTAGTCGGCCGTCAGGTACGGCTCGCACTCGCAGCCGTTGACCAGCAGCGTGTCGATGGGCTTGGCCTGGTTTCGTGTGAGCTTTACGTGCGTTGGGAAGGCGGCCCCGCCGAGCCCGACGACGCCGGCGGCGTGCACCGCCTCGACGATCTGCTCGGGCGGATAGTTGTCCAGTCCATCGGTCGGCCAGTCACCGCCGAAGGTGTCCTGCCAGAGCTCGGCTGCGGAGAGCTGCTCTTCGGCGGCCTTGATTGGGATCGTCCTGACGTGCCGGCCGTTGGGCAGCGTGGTCACCGACGGCATCTGCGTCGTGCCGGCGATCGAGGCGTGCACGGGGGCCGAGACGAACGCGTCGGCCTTTCCAATCAGCTCGCCGAGCGCGACCTGCTGCCTCGGCTTGACGAGCGGCTCGCACGGCGCGCCGGTGTGCTGGAGCAGGGGCACGGCCACCTGGGCCGGGGTCGGGACTACCTCAATGCCCCCCTCGGCGGCCAACTCCTTGCGGCCAGCGGGATGAACGCCCCGGGCGAAGCTGCCGCTGCCGCCGAGCCTTTTCAGCGCCGAACTCATCCGAGCTCCTTGCCGGTCCGTCGCACGAGCCTTGCCGTCAGCCAACTCGCCGCCATCCCGGCCGCCAGGCCCACAACGGCGCCAATCAATTGACCGACTGGCCCTTCTCCTCCCGCCGCCGCGCCCGCTATCGCCAGGACAAGAGGCAGCAGGAACGCCCAGACGGACTGCCTCACCAGCCGCCAGCCTTGCGGGGCGGCGATAGGCTGTTGTCCGGTTTGGACCGCCTCTGCACAGTGTGGACACCGGACCGGGCACTCGGCGGCGCGATGCTGATTGCTCTGTTTCATGTGCTCAGCGCCAAGGCTGCGACCTGCGCGGCCAAGGGAATGCGGAATCATATCAGAACCCTCACTTCATTGTAAACACCTTGACCCGGCGGACCGAGCGATCGTGAACGATCTGCCGGCGATCTTCGCGGGCCCGGCGCTAGCCGCCGGCCTGGCGTTGCAGGGGCCCCCCGCCGATTGTAGGATGGCCGTTGCCTCAGGGC
>DASRZG010000011.1:0-4331 GCA_035686585.1 Phycisphaerae bacterium | reverse complement strand
GTCTCCGACGCCAAGCCCAAGTCGCTCCCCTCCCACTCCGCCGACGTCAACCCCAACCGCGCGTGGGGCCGGCTCCAGACCCGCGCCGACTCCAACGACTTCCGCCCCTGGGTCAACTGGCTGTGGGCCTGGGAGAACCCCCACCCCGACAAGGCGATCGCGGCCGTCCGCTTCGAGCCCGCCGCCGGGACCGTGGTGGTCTCCGCCGTCACCGCCGGCAAGACCGCCGCCCTGCCCACCCAGTGGGAGCCGCGCCGCAAGGCCGTCCTGACCCTGCCCAAGGGCCGCAAGCTCGACCGCTCCCTCGACGAGCAGGGCCGGCTCCAGCAGATCCAGCTCGACATGGGCCAGGTGATCTCCGTCGCCCCCCGCAAGCTCTACCCCGACCGCACGTGGGCCAAGACCTACAACAACCGCGTGCCGGAGCTGTCGGACCGCGAGGTCCTGGTCGAATACGCCGCCCACGCCGACGCCCGCTTCCACCTGCCCGGCGGGCGGACGGTGCCGGTCGCCAAGGTCGCCTCCGGCGGGACCAAAAACCCGATCCGCGCCGTCCGCCCCGCCGACCGGAAGGTCACCCTCCGCGTGATCGACAAGCAGACCCGCCAACCCGTCGCCGTCAAGCTGCACGTCCACGGCGCCGCCGGGGAGCATCTGACCCCCGTCGACCGCCATCGCATCCCAAACCCCGACTGGTTCCAGGACTACAGCGTCGACTTCGTCCACCAGGGCGTCCACGTGTGCAGCTACATCAACGGCGAGGCCGACCTGAACCTGCCCCGCGGACCGGTGTACGTGGAGGTCTCCAAGGGCTTCGAGATCCGCCCCGTCCGCAAGGTCTTCCAGGTCACCGGCAAGACCCGCGAGATCACCATCGAGCTGCAAAAGGTCCTGCCCTGGCGCGACAACGGCTGGGTCACCGCCGACACGCACGTCCACTTCCTCTCGCCCAACTCCGCCCTGCTGGAGGGCGCCGGCGAGGGCGTCAACGTGGTCAACCTGCTGGCCAGCCAGTGGGGCGAGCTGATGACCAACGCGGGCGACTTCGACGGCGCGACCACCCACGGCTCCCGCCAGGCCGGCGGCGATGGGGAATACCTCGTCCGCGTGGGCACCGAGAACCGCCAGCACGTGATGGGCCACATCTCCCTGCTGGGCTACAGCGGGCGAATCATCGCACCCATGACCACCGGCGGGCCGGACGAATCGGCCCTGGGCGACGCGGTGGAAGTCCTGCTGACCGAGTGGGCCCGCCAGTGCCACGCCCAGGGGGGCGTGGTGGTGATCCCGCACTTCCCCAACCCCCGGCTGGAGAACGCCGCCGTGCTGGTCGGCGAGGACGCCGACGCCGTCGAGATGACCGCCTGGGGCTTTTTGTACGGCGGGATCGACCCGTACACCCTGTCGGACTGGTACCGCTACCTCAACTGCGGCTACATGACCGCCGCCGTCGGGGGCACCGACAAGATGAGCGCCACCACCGCCGTCGGGACGGTGCGGACGTACGCCAAGCTGCCGCCTTCCAAGGCCTTCACCTACGACGCATGGATGGACGCCGTCTGCAAGGCGCACACCTTCGTCACCTACGGCCCGCTGATGGAGTTCGCCGTCGAGGGCAAGGGCCCCGGCTCCCGGATCCGCATGCCCCGGACGGGCGGGACGGTGGACGTCACCTGGAAGCTGGCGTCGGTGACGGTGCCGATGTCGAAGGTCGAGCTGATCGTCAACGGCGAGATCCGCGCCTCCCAGCCCGTCAAGCCCGAGGCCGACGAGGGGCATTTCAGCATCAAGTGCGACCGCAGCTCCTGGCTGGCCTTGCTGGTCCGCGGGCATTACGCCGACAAGCCGGAGATCATCGCCGCCCACTCTTCGCCGGTGATGGTCGACGTGAAGGGCTCGGACTTCTTCGCCGCCGCCGACGCCATGACCATCCTCGACCAGATCGAGGGCGCCCTGGCCTTCCTCGACACAGCCGGCACCCGGGCCGAAACGGCCGCCCGCAAGCGGATGAAGCTCGTCCTCACCGCCGCCCACCGCAAGCTCCACAACCGCATGCACAGCATGGGCAAGTACCACAAGCACACAGCCACCCAGGATCATCCCGAGCATCACTAGCAGCAACAGCCTGAACCACAAAGGGCACGAAGAGCACCAAGAGTGGTGGAAACTGGTCCCCGCCCGCCGGGCGGGTACCCGTTTAGCCGCGACCCAGAGGGGAGCGCTTCAGTCTGGTTCCCCCCGTCCCCCCGCCCAACCCTCCCGCCCCCCCAACCCATCGCCCCGATCACCCACTCACCCCGCGGGCTGTTTACAAAACCACCAAATGTAAACACCCCCGAAACGGCTATAAGGGATTGTCACATAAGTCGCTATACGAACTTCCCGCCGTTTCTGCCGAGGGCTTGTAAACATCCGTAAAATCTGTCATACTTTTATGTCTTATAGCCGTAGACACTGCGCCCCCCAACCCGTCCTGCATCTCCTCCGACGTCCCATCCGACCGGTTGTCACGGTATCTTGTCACGGTATCTTGTCGCGACATCTTGTCGCGACATCTTGTCGCGGCATAGCCGCAGGCGACGCCGGAAGCCGCAGGCGACGCCGGAAAGGCCCGGAGGGCCAATCGTTCTTAGCCCCGGGTGCAGGTCGCGACAGCGACCAAGCCTGGGGTCAGCTCCGCCCGATCATCCTGAGTCCCGGAGGGACGACCGTAATTACAGGGGGGGAAAGAGGGAAAGGGGACAGGCTGCTTTTCGCTTGCATGACGGCTGCTTTCCCTGTAGATTTGTGTCATGCCAAGGATCGTAAGGGCACAAATGGGTGGGTTGTTCACGCATGTGATCAACCGGGGCAATGGCCGGCAGCCGGTGTTTCTCGATGAGGCGGACTACGAGGCCTTCGTCGAGCTGATGGGCGAGGCGCAGGAGCGGATGGCGATGCCGCTGGCGGCGTGCTGTCTGATGCCGAACCACTTCCACCTGGTGGTCAGGCCCCGGCCCGATGGCGACCTGTCGCGGTGGATGCAGTGGTTGATGACCTCGCATGTGCGGCGGCATCATCGTCGGTACGGCACGAGCGGGCACGTATGGCAGGGGCGGTTCAAGTCGTTCGTGATCCAGCGGCGCCGGCCGAGCGCGGCGGAGCGGTCGGCCGGGGTGCTGGAGGGCGGCGATCCGGTGCTGCGGGTGATCCGCTACGTGGAGCGGAATCCGCTGCGGGCGGGGCTGGTGGAGTCGGCCCAGCAGTGGCGGTGGTCGTCGCTTCGGTGGTCGAGGAAGGCGGCGGAGGCGCCGACGTGGTGGCCGGCGGGGCTGGTCGAACGCCCGGCCGACTGGTTGAGGACGGTGAACAGGCCGGACACGGAGGAGGAGTTGGCGGCGTTGCGGGCTTGCATCGCCCGTGGCCGGCCGTTCGGGTCGCCGCGATGGGTCAAGCGTGTGGTGGCGGAGCTGGGCCTGGAATCGACGGTCCGGCCGCGCGGAAGGCCGAGGAAGGGGGCCAAAAAGTAGCCTGTCCCCTTTCTCCCCCCCGACGTATGGCCGTAGGTTCATCGTCGCCCCGGGCCGCCGGCATTGGGCTTGCTGTTGCGAACGCGGCAAGGCCAGCGGGGGTCCAGGCTCCGACGGGGCAGGGCGCTAGGCCAGCTCTCTTACAGCGATGACAACACCGTCTTTGATCACGAAGAAGAGATTGACCGACTCGTCAGAAATCCAATGAGGCGGGCCGGTCTCGCCGTAGTGCCAGACCTCATCGTGCTTGCCCTCGAGGCGAAAGTCCGGGTCTGAAGCGTTCTCATACCCGTACACCGGGACCAGCGCGTAGGAATAGTAGTTGTCGTCCCGCGAGACAATTCTTGGCTCGCCAAGCAGTTGCCTGAGCTCCGACGCGCTTGTCCGCCCCAACCTTGCCTGAAAGTAAGGGAGCAGGTCCGGCAAGCAGACCTTGCCGTATTCTCCTCCGCGGTACTGCCGGGCCATCTTGTGGTAATGCGTGTCACGCTGCGCTGTCGGTCCGCCGGAAGTGACGTCGCCTGCACAGCCAGCCATGCCTGCCAGGACCAGCCCAACCCCAAGGCCGATCATCATTGGAAACGGCCATTGCCTGACTCGTTTCATGTGGCTCAGACCTCCTGCTCTACTATGCCGGATATCCCAGCGCCAATAGGACCTATGCGACCGATAGGACGTATTGTGGGCGGCCTCAGGGCGGGGGCCTCCTCCGCGCCCGGGTTCGGTAGTGGTAGAGCCGTTCGGTGAACCCGCCCTCGGCCAGGAAGCGCCGCTCCAACTGCCGCAGTTGCTTGTCCAGCAGGTAATTCGCCTGGTGAATCA
>DASRZG010000010.1:0-8048 GCA_035686585.1 Phycisphaerae bacterium | reverse complement strand
ACCACCACCTGAAGGTGGTGGCAAACAACAGGCAGCTTACTGACCCGCGACCCGTTGCGGGCGAACCGAGCAGCGAGCATGCCAAGATGTGTAGTACAACCAGGCATCCGGACCTCGAACAGATCCACCTGCTCCCGCTCCTTGCCGATGGTCGCCAGGGGGATCAGGACGCCGGCGTCGTGGAGCTTGTCCACGGTGGCCCCCTCGGCCGCGGCGGCGCGGAGCTGGCGGTCCATGGCGATGTAGCGGTACTGCCGCCGCGGGTCGTCCCGGCGGAGGCGCCCCAGCAGGGCGGCGGGGCTGCGGACGTCGTCGTCGGTGAGGGTGGGGGACATGTCCGTGCCCTCGGTGAACTGCTCGGCGGGGGCGAGGGCGTAGAACGGCACCCACGAGCTGGGCCCCGCCACGAAGTGCCCGCCGCCGTCGATCTGCGCCAGCAGCCGCCCGGCCAGGCGGTGGGGGGCCTTGCCTTCGTGCAGCGCGGATACCGCCCGGGGCAGCGTCGGGAGGATCGCCGCCGCCACGGCGGCGGCCGCGGCGATCAGGCCCGCCCGGTCCCTGGCCACCACCCGGCTCAGCAGCCTGCGGCCCCAACCGGCAAGGATCATCACGCCCGCCCCGGCCGCGGGCGCCAACAGGGCGGCGGCCAGGAGCATGTGCCGGGTGGAGACGTATCGCGGCCCCCAGTTGGCCTCCAGGGCGGCAAACAGCGGCACGGTGACGGCCAGCGGGGCCAGCAGCAACAGCGCCCCGTGACCGGTCGGGACGATCCGAACCTCCCGCGGCAGAGTCAGCCGCAGCACGAACAGCCCGACCCACGTCACGATCGCCACGCCCGCCGCCGCCGTCCCCGCCGGCCCCATCGCCTGCGATAGACGCTCGAGGACACGCTGCAAGGCGCCGGGTTCAGGCTTCGGCCGAGAGCCCAATGCCAGGGTGCCCCGGACAAGCTTCGTGCCGAGGCTTTGCCTCGGCACGAAGCTTGTCCGGCTCGCGTGGACCCCAACACGCTCGGGCAAGCCGCCGGCTGCTGAAGAACAATGAAAAGCGGGATCGGACACGAAAGAGCGGTCACGTTCCACCAAGTCCTTGCCCTCTGCGCGCTCTGCGGCTCTGCGGCCCATTCCGTCGAATGCTCCTGCCCCCATCCCCGCCGCCGCGATGTCGGAGAGGGACTTCTTGAGCGTCAGGCCGCCAATGGCGAGGGCGTAAGGCAGGACGCACACGGCTGCCCCCGCCAGCGTCGCGCCAACCGCCGCCAACTGGACCCGTCGCGACCGGCCCGACAGACTCCGGACGGCCAGCAGCGCCAGGATCGCCAACGCCGCGGTCAGCAGGAACTCCGGCCGCACCAGGTAGGCCAGCCCGGCCAGGACGCCGGCCGTCGCTCCCAGCCACACCGCCCTCCAGCGGCCGGCGGCGAGGGCCTCGCGGCCTCGCAGCGCCGCCACGATCGCCCACAGGCCCGCCGCCAGCGACGTCGCCTCGGCCGTTGCGTCGCAACTGATCTGGGTGAACCGCGGCGACAGGCCGAACACCAGCGCCCCGATCAGCCCCACCCCGGGCCCGAAGAAGTCCGCCCCGATCAGGCACACCGCCGCCACGGCCGCCAGGGACGCCACCACAGACAGGATTTGCCCCGTCAGCGCCCATCCGTCGGGCCACTGGGCCCCCGTTGCCCGAGCAACGGCGCCGACGGCGGCCGGGTAGCCCGGGTGCTGCCGGAAGGCCCGCAGCGGATCGCGGACCTCCTCCCCGCCGGTCAGCTCCCGCGCCATGTGCAGGAACACCGCCCCGTCGCGGGCGATCGTCTCCGTCCGCGTGAGGACCACCGCCCGGGTCATGCCGACCAGCACCAGCAGGCACACCAGGGGCCGCAGGCGGACGCGCCGCGGGGGCGTGCCGGGCGGATTGAGTTGTCCGGCCGTCTCAGTAGGCATTGGGGTGAACAAACCCCCTCACCAGCGTCAGCAGCAGGATCCGCAGGTCCAGGCCGAAGGTCCAGTTGTTGACGTAGAACACGTCGTAGCGGATTCGCCGGCGGATCGACGTTTGCCCCCGCATCCCGCAGACCTGCGCCAGGCCGGTGATGCCGGCCTTGACCTGCTGGCGGAGGAGGTAGCGCGGCACCTCGGCGGCGAACCGCTCGATCAGCTCGGGCCGCTCCGGGCGCGGGCCCACCAGGGACATCTGCCCGGCCAGCACGTTGAGCAGTTGCGGCAGCTCGTCCAGGCTCGTCCGCCGCAACAGCCTGCCCACGCGCGTGACGCGTGGGTCGTTTCGCGACGCCATCACCGCGCCGGTGGCGTCCTCGGCGCCGGGGGCCATCGTGCGGAACTTGAGGATGCGGAACGGCTTGCCGCCGAGGCTGGCGCGGACCTGGCGGTACAGCACCGGCCCGCGCCCGCTCAGCCGGATCGCCAGCGCCGCCGCCAGCATCAGCGGGCAGAACAGCGCCAGCGCCGCCAGCGCGGCGACCACGTCGAAGCCGCGCTTCAGCAGGCAGTTCCAGCCTTCCTGCGGCGTGTGGGTCAGCGAGATGATCGGCGTGGCGCCGAGCTGGCTGACCTGGCGCCGCAGCAGGGGGTGGGCGGGCATGTCCGGCACGAAGCACACGTCGGTGACGAAGCCCGCCAGCGTGTTGAGCACCGCCGGCGTCCTGCCCTGCTGCTCGGCGGGCAGGGCCACGAAGACCAGCTCCACCGGCTCGGCGGCGAAGCACTCCGCCAGCCGGTCCACCGGCCCGGCCACCGGCACGCCCGCCACCTCGCCCGCCGGACCGTCGGCCACCACGTACCGCACGCGGATGCCCGTCCACGGGTTGCCGTGCAGCTCGTCCAGCAGCGATGCCACGCACCGCCCGTCGCCGACGATCGCGGCCGAGCGGAGGTTCCACCCGCGACGCCGCGCCCACCGAAGTGCGAGCCTCGCCATCGTCCGGAACGCCCCCATGCCCGCCACCCACGTGACGGCGAACAGCATCGGCAGCGGCCAGACGTCGCGGATCGGCAGCAGGAACGCCCCGGCCGCGACCGCCAGCACCCACGCCAGCATGCACCCGCGGGCGACGTCGCCCCATTCGCTCCAGAGTCCGGCCGTGCGGCGCGGGCGGTACAGGTCGCACCGGCTGAACACCAGCGGCGTGATCGCCAGGCACACCGCCAGCGCCCCCGCCAGCGCCCCGCCCGGCAGGCCGGCGGGGATCAGCCCCACGGCCGCGGAGATCGCATACGCGGCGGCGGCGGCCGCCGCCGTCACCGACAGGTCCGCCACGCCCAGCAGGGCGAGCATCAGTTGGTTGTGTTGCTTGACCACGGCTGAGAAAACCCTCTTTGCCGCAGCAGCGGCCCGACGTGGCGGGCGAACGCCTCGGCGAACCGTTCCGGCCCGAAACGCAGGGCCCACGCGTGCATCGCCGCGGCGTCGAACCGCCCGCCAAGCCGCTCGAACGCACGGATCGCCTCGGCCAGCCCCGCCGCCGCCGCCCGACGGTACAGCATGCCCGTCGGCTTGTCCACTCCGGCGGCGGCGTCGCGGATCGTCTCCAGCGCCCCCCCGGCCGACAGGGCGATCACCGGCGCGCCGCAGGCCATCGCCTCGACGGCGGCGATGCCGAAGTCCTCCTCGCCCGGCATCAGCAGCGCGCGGCAGCGCCGGTACAGGCCCCGAAGCTCCCCCCGGCTCACCCAGCCGAGCATCTCCACGCCATCCCCGGCCGCACGCCGCCAATGCCCGCCCATGGGGGGCTCACCCACGACCTTCAGTCGCCGCCCGGTGAGCCCGGTCGCCTCGACCGCCTGGCCGATCCGCTTGTACGGCGCGCGGTGCGAGACGGCCAGGTAGAACTCCTCCCGGCTGCCGCCGTCGGGGGTGAAATAATCCACGTCCACCGGCGGATGGACCACCGCCGCCGGCCGGCCGTAGAAGCGGGCGATCCGATCCGCCACGGCCGAGCTGTTGGCCAGGAACGCGTCCACGCGCCTCGCCATCCGCCGGTCCCACGCCCGCAGCAGCGGCGCCATCGCCCGCAGGGCGGCGCCGCCGACCGCGCCCGCCCCCGCGGCGTAGTCGCCCAGAGCGCTCCAGGCATACCGCATGGGGGTGTGGCAGTAGCAGACGTGCAGTTGCCCGGCCCGCCGGCCGCCGATCCCGTTGGCGGCGCAGTGGCTGGAGGTGATCAGCACGTCGTAGGCGCCGGCGTCCAGCCCGGCCGCCGCCGCCGGCATCAGCGGCAGGAGCATCCGGTAATGGCGGTGCACCCCGGGCAGGTCGTTCAGAAAACTGGTCACGATCCGCCGCCGCTCGATGGCGGGGCAGGTGCTGCCCGGCGTGTGGATCAGGGTGAGGATGTCGGCGCCGGGCAGGAGCCGGCACAGGGCCTCCAGCACCCGCTCCCCCCCGCGCATGCCCGTCAGCCAGTCATGAACGATGGCCACCCGGGGCTGTCGGAGCAAGGCGGGACGCATTGGGGCAATTGTAGATGGCCGGGCCGGCGGGAACAACGCCGGGCGAGGGGGCAAATCCGAAACTCGGATTTCGTGTTTCGGATTTCGGATTTCCCGCACACGCTTGCGGACCTGCTCCGCCCCGGTAGAATCACCCCATGCCGCTGGTCCGCGTGAACCTGCCTGACGCCCTGCCGCCTGTGCCGCCCGAGGTGGCGAGCTTCATCGCCGACGCCCAGTCGCGGATCGAGTCGTTCGTGGAAGCTCACCGGGACAAGCCGATCCCGTCGTTCGTCCCCAGCGAATTCCCCCTCGTCTACGCCGCCCTGCGCTGCGTGGCCGAAGGGCACCTGGCGGCCGGGCCGGTGTTCTGCGAATGGGGCAGCGGCGCCGGCGTGGTCGCCTGCCTGGCCGCGATGGTCGGCTTCGACGCCCACGGCATCGAGTTCGAGGGCGAGCTGGCGGACCTGTCGGTCCAACTGGCCCGCGACCACGGCATCGAGGTCGACTTCCGCCGCGGCAACATCGTTCCCTACGAAGGCCAGGAGATCGCCGCCGAGGTCGAAGAGTTCCAATGGCTGGCCGTCGGCGGCCCCGACCCCTACGACCGGATGGGCCTGGAGATCGACGACTTCGACGTGATCTTCGCCTTCCCCTGGCCCGGCGAGCAGCGCGTGATCGAGCGCCTCTTCGATCGCTTCGCCGCCGACGGGGCCCTGCTGATGACCTACGACGCCGTCGAGGGTGTCCGCCTGGTCCGCAGGCGATCGGCATGAGCCCGGAAGCGATAGCCGGTCCGAGGGGATCGCGGTAGAATGTCGCGCCACCCGCCGGCACGAAGGAACGTCCGCCTATGACCACCGATCCGCAGATCGTGACCGAACTGGAAGAGTTGGCCGCCGCCATCCGGGGCTATGACGATCCCCGTCGTGCCTCGGCCGAGTGGAAGCAGGCGTACCGGCTGCTCCAGAAGACCGACCTGCCCCCCGGGCGCGTGACGCACGTGGTGGGGATGCGCGACGTGGCCGGGCTGACCGGGCTGATCGAGCAACTGCGCACCCCGGCCGCGGCGGCGCCGCCGGCCGCCGAGGCCCCCGATGCGGACACCTGCAAGCGGGCCATGCGGGCCTTCCGCAAGCGGCTGGCGCTGACGGTGCTGGACGAGCAGTCCACGCTCGGCCACGGCCCGCTGTCCAAGGGCGCCGCCGGCGTCGCCGCCATCATCCCCCCAAGCGACTGGCCCGAATCCGTCTGGCAGGAGTTGGTCCGCCAGGGCAAGCTCCGCTACATCGGCCACGGGTTCTACGAGCTGGCGAAGTAGCCCGCCGGGCCCGGGCATGCGCGCAGCGCAGCAACGCCGGTACCACTGAACCTCACCCGATGTTCGCACGCCGTTAGGTCAAGGTGGGCAAGCTGAATCGGCTGGTAAACCCGAAATCCAGCGTGTCTGTTGAACTTGAGACGGCTTGGCATCGGTCTGGCACTGGGTTGGCATAGCAGCGTCCCAGCGGGCTGTACCGGCGGCAAAGACCGATGCTCGTTCAGGCTGGCGGTGTCACAAAAAATAGGCTATTTTTTGTGACACCACGAGGTGACGACCATGGACCTGCGAGAGTCGATCGAACGCCGTCTCAAAGAGCACGGGAGGGGCTATGTCTTCACCCGCAAAGATCTACTTGATCTGGCGAGCTCGGGGACCCTCGGGCGCATCCTCGCCCGGCTCGTTGAAGACGGAACCATCCGTCGGATCGACCGGGGGCTCTTCGACTACCCCCGCGTGAACGAGGAACTTGGCGGGCAACTCAGCCCCGATATCGATCAGGTCGCCGAAGCCCTGGCACGCAAGTTCCGCTGGACCATTGTTCCGCATGGCGCACTGGCAGCCAATCGCCTCGGTCTCCGCCAGCAGATCCCGGCCAAGTATGTCTACCTTTCGGACGGTCCCACCAAGCAGATCAAGGCGGGCAATCGAACGATCCGATTTCAGCATGCCCGTCCCAAGGATCTCCGAGCGGATCGCGTGCTATCGGCAACGGTCATCCAGGCTCTCCGCCACATTGGTCGGGACGCCATCGATCACGACACGATCAGACGATTGGCAAGAACGCTTACAGTCCAGGATCGAAAGCGTTTGGTTGAAGACACCAAGTACGGGACGGACTGGATTCACCAAGTCGCGAAACAGCTTGCCGGGAGCGAATGATCGATGGACCGCGTTGCTGCCATGGCCGCCACTGACCGCGCTGACCTGTTCAATGAAACAGCGGCACGCGTGTCAGTTCATGAGGTCGTCGTCGAAAAAGACTTCTGGGTCTGCTGGCTGCTCAAGCAACTGTTCACCATGCCCGAACTGAACGGCTGGCTGACGTTCAAAGGCGGCACCAGCCTGTCGAAATGCTTCCACTTGATCCACCGGTTCTCCGAGGACGTCGACTTGGCCGTCGATTTCCAGCGCCTCGGCTTTACAGGGGAGCGAGACCCGCGCCGCGCGGACCTGTCCTACACGAAGCGACAGCCGCTGCTCGACGAAATGCTCGGCGCGTGTCGTGAGTTCATCGCCGGGCCGCTCATGAAATCGCTTCAAGATCGAATTGCCGACATCCTGGGCCGGGATGGGTGGACGTTGGAGGTCAGCTCGAACGACCTGAACACCCTCGAATTCGAATATCCGCCCGCGCTGGGTGTTCAACTGGATTACATCCGCCCGCGAGTCATCCTGGAACTGGGCACCCACGCCGAGCCGATCCCGCGAGGCGAGTTTCCCGTGCGGCCGTTTGCCGCCGACCAGTTCCCCGGCCTGTTTCGAGAGCCTGACTGCCACATTACGACCGTCCTCGCGCATCGAACCTTTTGGGAGAAGGCAACCATCCTGCACGTCGAATACCATCGGGCGCTCGACAAACCCCTGCTGCCTGGATACTCGCGGCACTACGCCGACGTCGCCATGATGGCCCAGGCACCAGCGAAGAACGAGGCCCTGGCCGATCTTGACCTGCTCCAAAGCGTCTGCCGGCACAAGGACCGTTTCTACCATTGTGGATGGGCTCGCCACCTGGAAGCCAAGCCGGGGACGTTTCACCTCCTCCCTCGCAAGGAGCGCCTTGGCGCCCTACGGCGCGACTACCAGGATATGCGTGTGATGTTCTTCTCCGAGGCCCCGTCCTTCGACACGGTACTCGATCAGCTTGCCACGCTGGAACGCGAGATCAACGGTGCGTAGCGGGCCATCCTGCGACGAGCACTGCGCCGGCGTCTCGACCCGCCCGCCCGCGTGGCAAAGCCCTTGTTCATGCTAGACTTCGATGGCTCGGCGGTGAATTCGTTTGACGCACGGCCCGATAGATGCTAGGTACTACAATGTAACGACAATCCGAAGTTCCCTGGGGCCGTAGCTCAGTTTGGGAGAGCGCTTGCATGGCATGCAAGAGGTCGAGGGTTCGATCCCCTTCGGCTCCATTCCACTCGCGGGGGCTGCGCCGCCGCTCGCTCATGGCAAGCCATCTCTTTTATCGGCAAATGCTTGCAATGGTGATGGATCCGGCGAGTCGAATGTCCTGAGCGAAGCGACCGAACGGGAGCGGAGTCGAAGGGCAGTTCCCAGTC
>DASRZG010000009.1:0-4747 GCA_035686585.1 Phycisphaerae bacterium | reverse complement strand
CGGAGCTGCCGGACCATCGACCAGAACGGCGCCATGCCCGACCCGCCTGCCACCCACACCATGTCGCGGTCGCTGTCGGAGAGCCCGAAATGGCCGTACGGGCCCGAGAAGGTCACCTCGTCGCCCTCGCCCAGCATCGTGAACACCCACGTGGTGCAGATGCCCCCCGGCACGAGCCGGACGATCAGCTCGATCGCGTCGCGCTCCTCCGGCACGCTGGACATGCTGTAGGCGCGGTAGACCGGCTCGGGGTTGTCGCCGTAGGCGGGGGCCTCGAGCTGGACGTATTGCCCGGCCTTGAACTCGATCTCCTTCGGCTCGACCAGCCGGATGCGGAGCTCCTTGATGTCGTGGGTGAGATCGCGGATCCGCTCGACGACGCCGCGGTACTCCTTCACCGCGAACAGCTCCTCCGGCACGAGCACGGACAGGTCGTTGCGGACCTTGACCTGGCAACTGATGCGGATGCCGGCGGCGACCTCCTCGGGTGTCAGCAGGGGCAGCTCGGTCGGCGCCACCGGCCCGGCGCCCTGGGGGACCTTCAGCTTGCAGTACGCGCAGGTGCCCCGGCCTCCGCAGGCGGAGGGGATGAAGATGCCCTGGCTCTTCAGGGACGCCAGCAGCGTCTCCCCGCCGGTCACCTCCAGCCGGCGGGCGCCGTCGTTGATGTCGATGGTGCACGGGCCGTAGTTGACCAGCACCCGCTCGGCGAGAATCAGCACCGACGCCAGGACCGTGCTGAGCAGCCCGGCGGCCGCGGCGGCGAGCAGGATGGCGACCATCACGGCGCCCATCGACGTTGCTCCGAGAGCCCGGGACAGACCCAAACGCCCCATTGTCCCGGGCGAGAACGGGGCGTTCCACAGACTGCGAGAGATCTCACGAAGTCAGTTCGGCGCATCGACACTGTCCCTGTGGCGAGGTACGAAGTCCCGCCTCCGGCCCGTGTGGGCGTTCGCGAAACCGCAAGCGGGATCCGGGAGGATCCCGGCGATCGTCGGTCGGCAATTCGCAATTCGCAATCCGCATTCCGCAATTCTCACAGCTTGATCATCCCCCCGAACACCACGAACGCCATGGCCATGATGCCGGCGATGATCAGGGTGATGCCGGGCCCTTCGAGGGCGGCGGGGACGCGGGCGTTTTTCAGGCGGTAGCGGACGCCCGCCATCAGCATCATGGCCAGGAACCACCCCGCTCCCGAGCCGAAGCCGTACACCAGCACGTCCATCGTCCCGAAGCCCCTGCCGGTGACGTTGGTCACCATGAACAGCGACGTGCCCAGGATGGCGCAGTTGACCGTGATCAGCGGCAGGAAGATGCCCAGGGCGAAGTACAGCGTCATGCTGACCCGCTCGATGAGCATCTCCATCAACTGCACGAAGGCGGCGATGACGATGATGAACAGGATCAGCTTGAGGCTCTCGGCCGGGACGCCGTAGGCCTCCAGCGGCACCAGCACGAAGGCGTACAGCCAGTAGTTCAGCACGCAGGTGCACGTGGTCACGAACAGCACGGCCAGGCCCATGCCGAAGGCGCTTCGCACCTGCCGGCTGACCGACAGGAACGGGCACATGCCCAGGAAGCGGGTCAGCAGGATGTTGTCGGTCAGCGCCGCCGACAGCAGGATCACCAGCAGCGCCGGCGAGACGCCCTCCGGGCCGGTCGGGTGGCCGATCATCGCGAGGCCTCCTTTCCGCCGGCGGCCTCGCGGCGGAGGGCGTAGGCCCGCGCCGCCCACACCGCCAGCGCCAGCACGAAGAACGCCCCGGGGGGCATGACCATGATGGTCCACTGCCGCCACCACGTCTCGCCCACACCCGCCTGCCACACCGGCAGCACCCGCACCTCCCAGGAGGTGTTCTTCAGCAGCGTCCCGAAGCCCAGCACCTCCCGCACCACCGCCACGAACATCAGGATCAGCGAGTACCCCAACCCCGCCCCCAGCCCGTCGGCGAAGGACGGCAGCAGGCGGTTGCGGTTGGCGAAGCCCTCCAGCCGGCCCAGGACGATGCAGTTGGTGATGATCAGGCCCACGTAGGCGGCGATCTGCCGGTGCACCTCGAAGAAGTACGCCCGCAGGACGATGTCGACCACGATCACGTACACGGAGATGATCAGCACCTCCACCATGATCCGGACCCGCTTGGGCACCACGTCCCGCATCAGGCTGACGGTCAGGCCCGACATGGTCGTCGTCCAGATCAGCCCCGCGCACATCAGGGCGGTGTTGAACACCAGGTTCGTCACCGCCAGCGCCGAGCAGATGCCCAGCACCTGCCGGAAGATCGGGTTCTCCGTCCAGAACTGATCCCACAGGGCCCCGCCGGGCCGGATGTTCGCCGGTTGCTGCGCCATATCCTTGCCTGCCATTTACTCTTTGGTCATTCCCCCCGCCTCGGCGGCGCGGCGGAACTCGGCGAGGCGCTGGTTCAAGAAGCGCATCACCGCGTTGCCGGTGCCGGTCGCGCCGGTGATCGCGTCCACGCGGCGCCCTTGCGTGGCCGGGGTCTCCTCGCCGCCGATGTAGAGGAACTTGCCCCCCGCCGGCGGGGGCGTGACGTCGAGGCCGTCAAACTGCTTTCGCCAGGAAGGCTCGGCGATCCGCCCGCCCAGCCCGGGCGTCTCGGCATGGTCCAGGAAGGCGATGCCCAGCACCCGCCGCAGGTCGGGCGTGACGGCCAGGTACCCGTCGATCCGCGCCCAGAAGCCCACGCCCGAGACCGGCAGGGCATAGCCCAGCGGTTTGCCGTCGGCGTCCACCGCCTCCAGCAGCTCGAACTTCGTCCCCGTCCGCGGATCCGTGACGGTCGGGCCCGCACGGACGTGCCGGTCGTAGGTCTCCAGCACCTGCCGGTCGGTCAGCTCCTGCCCCCCGCCCAGGCCGAACACCCCCACCAGCGCCCGCTCGCGGAACAGCTTCGCGTTCCGCTGCACCGCCGGGTAGGTGGCGGCGTGCAGGGACATGATGGCGGCGGTGAACACGGCCGAGACCATGCCGGCGAAGGCGATCACGTAGGCGGGCTTGTTGACGTCGAGCCTCACGAAGCCGCCTCCTTCCCGGCCGCCTTGGCCTTGCGCCAGTTCGCCCAGGCGTCGGCGCCCATGTCCATCCAGGGACCGACGAGGTTGCCCAGCAGGATCGCGAAGGTCGCCGCCGCCACGAAGACGCCGCGCCAGCGGAGCACGACGATGGCCATGCCGATGAAGATGCCGTAGGCGAGCTGGGCGCCCTTGCGCTTGGCGCCGCTGACCGGGTCGGTGACCATGTAGACGACGGCGTAGATCGTGGTGCCGCTGAGAAGCTGCCAGGCGAGCGGGGGAACCTGCCGTGGCCCGTCGAAGCCCAGGACGTTGCGGAAGAGCACGTTGGCGGCGACCAGCCCCGCCAGCCCGCCGAGCATCAGCCGCCACTGGGCGGTGCGGGTCCACAGCAGGTACACCGCCGTCAGCGCGATCAGGATCGCGCAGCCTTCGCCGATCGAGCCGGCCGACAGGACCCGCACGCCCTCCTCCCCGGGCGCCTGGAACGTCCCGCCAATGCTGCCGGTGGCCATATCCCACAGCGACGCGCCCTTGCCGCCGTGGGCCAGCACGTCAAACCCGTACTCGCGGGAGACCCACATCGGCGACGCCTGGCTGACCGCGTCGACGAGCTTTCGCCCCGAATCGGCGAGATACGCCGGCAATTCCCCCAGCCGCGTAAACGACCAGTGCGCCAGCCCGCCCGGAAGACCCTTGAAAGCGGGCACGAACCGGCCCGTCAGGTCGACGGGAAAGCAGATGTACACGAACGCCCTGCCCACGATGGCGGGGTTGGCGAAGTTCCGCCCGAACCCGCCGAAGACCTCCTTGCCGAACAGGATCGCCACCACGATCCCGACCGCGGCGATCCACAGCGGCACGGTCGGCGGCAGGGACAGGGCGAACAGCATGATCGTCACGAAGCAGGCGGTGGAGACGGGCTGGTGGCGGCCGCGGCTGGTGAGATACTCCGTCCCGAACCCCACGGCCGCGCAGACCGCCAGCACGGCCGCCACGCGCCAGCCGAAGAAGTACACTCCCGACACCGCCACCGGCGTCAGCGCGAGGATCATGCGCCGCATCGTCGGCTGCTTCATAAGCAGCCGCCGGCCCGTGCGGGCGGGGGGTGCTTCCTTGGGTGTCTGGGGGATCTCGACCATCGCCCTGTCGATTTGTCGCCTCCCTGCGCCGGGGACCTGACTCAGGGCTTATCGGCCAACTTCCGCGAAAGACTTTCGGCCACGGCTGTCCCCAGCTCGTAGCACTGCCCCAGCAGGGACTGGTCGGGCACGTACTTGCTGCGGAGCGGCTCGGCCGCCATCTCGGCGCCCATCCCGGCGAGGGCCTCCGCGGCCTGGGCGGCCCCCTCTCCGCTCCAGCCGAATGAGCCGAACGCCGCCCCCACCAGCGGGGCGGCCTCCAGGCCCTGGAGATAGGTCAGGCAATCCGCCAGCGTGGGGAACATCTGGTTGTTCAGCGTGGGCGTGCCGACCACGAGGGCCCCCGCCTCGATCGCCGCCAGCAGCTCGCCGGAGTGATCGGGCTCGGCGTGATTGGAGATCACGTAGTCGATGCGGTCCGGGTCCACCACGGAGGCGACCCGCCCCATCATCTCGTCGAAAAAGCCCGCCTTGACCGTGTCGACCAGCGTGATCCGCTCGGCGAGGACCAGGTAGGCGTTGTAGGTGGTCCCCCGGCTGGTCAGGTAGCCGTGGAAGTCGCG
>DASRZG010000008.1:0-3737 GCA_035686585.1 Phycisphaerae bacterium | reverse complement strand
GGCCTGTCCTGGTTCAGCGTCACAGGCGACGACGCGACGGCGAAGTTGTCGCCGGGCAAAACCGTCATCCGCAGCGAGGCGCTGCCGGAGAACGTCACACCCCGATCGGCGGCCGCGGCGCCCCAAAAGACCTTGCTGTCGCCGTGCGACCAGCCGGTCCAGGTGTAGTAGGTATTGCGGAACCACGTCCACAGCGCGGGCGCCGCCCACCCGGCCGGCCAGCCGTTGGCGTCCAGGGCCTCGAAGCCGCCGTTGGAGAGCAGGCTGTCCGCGGCCGGCTCGACCGGCTCGACGCACGAGGCGTCGTCGAACCACACCGTGCCCGTCCGGCAGCGGCTGACCAGCGCGACGGTCACGTAGAACGGCGTGCCCTTCAGCGCCTCGCCGGCCAGGTCCGGATCGAGCTTGGGGTCGATCCGCACCTGCCGCCAGTGCCAGTCCTGCGCCCCGGCCGCGAAGCTCACGCTGCGGACGAGCCGGCTCCGGCCGACCTCTCTGAGCTTCTCGCCGCCCTCGCGGACGGCGCACTCGACGGTGACGACGAGCTGCGGTTCCTGCCCGGCCGGGACGGCGGAGGTCCGGCACCAGGCGCCGACGACGATGGGCCGGCGCGGAAGCCGGTCGGCCAGACGCTCGTCCATCGGCAGGAACATCGCGTAGTACGCCCCGCCGGTCCGCCAATGCTGCTCGCCGGCGAACCGCACGAGCTGGCTGGCCTGGCCGGGCTTGTCGAAGCGGATGGACCGGCCGCCGGACCTCGAGACGGCCGTGTCCCACGCCTCGACCGGCGAGACGCCCCTCAGTCGCCAGTGGTCCACC
Organism: Phycisphaerae bacterium; assembly: GCA_035686585.1. GTDB lineage: Bacteria > Planctomycetota > Phycisphaerae > SM23-33 > SM23-33 > DASRZG01. Next base: position 2,918 of record DASRZG010000008.1, on the reverse strand, counting down.
CGCCCGTCGGACTCGCCGACACCCATGTCGCTGGCCTGGAGGAGCAGAAACCGCCGTCCCTCGACGAACGAGCGGTGCACCCAGTCGTGCTCGAAGCTGGAGTTTTGCAGGAGGTTGTCCCGCACACGGTGCAAGCCGCCGGGCGCCGCCGCCGCGCCCGGGGCCGTCGAGGCCGCCGCCAGAACCGCCGCGAACAACGCCATCCCCGTCATGGGATGCGCCTCCTGCCGTTCGGCTGCCCCGGTCCGCCAGACCACCCCAAGAGACTCCACGAACGTGGGATTCTGCCGGACACCTTCCGCAGGGCTGTCCCCCGCGGGCCGTCTTGAGCCTTCGGGGGCAATTGTCCCTTCATCTCGCAGCCCCGGCAAGGACGTTTCGGGGGGGCGGCCTTGTCGTGGTGGGCCGGGCTGGCGGTCGCGGATCAAGCACCGCCTGGCGGAGTGCCAGGAGATCCTGGTGTGGCCTTGAAGTGCTTCTGCCCTCGGGTGAGAATAGCACCCCATGTCAACCCAAATGCATTTCTCCCGGGTCTTCTCCCTGGACGGGGACCATTGGCGCCTGGCGATAGACGCTGCCAACGTGGGGCGGCAGGAGCGGTGGTTTGAAGGCCCTCGCAGCAACGCTCGGCCGACCAAGGTCCCCTGGGTCATCCAGGACCAGTTCCCCGAGTACCACGGAGTAGCGTGGTATTGGCGGGACTTTGACGTCCCGGCCAATCCCCACGCCGAGGGCGTATACCTGCTGCGTTTCAGGGCGGTGGACTACCTGACGCAGGTCTGGGTCAACTCCGTGCTCATCGGCGAGCACGAGGGGGCGGAGGAGCCGTTCGTGCTGGATGCCACCGCCCCCATCAAACCCGGCCGCGTCAACCGCCTGGCCGTCCGCGTGCTGTGCCCCACGTACGAGCCGATCGACGGAATTTCCCTGAACGAGGTGCCCGAGGGCCGGCGTGATTACCCGGTGCCATACGACAACGCCTGCCATACCGGCGGCATCATCGACTCGGTCGATCTCCTGCTGGCCCCGGCCTTGCGAATTACGGATCTGCACGTCATCCCCGACTGGAAGAGCGGGGATATCCAGGTACGCATCAGCGTGCGAAACTCGCGCCTGGGCGCGACCAGAGGCGCCATGGAGTTGACAGTGGCCGCCGCGGTCAACGGGGACTGCGCCGCGGCAATCCGGGAGCAGCGGGAGTTCCCTCCCGGCGATTCGCTGGTGGAGTTGTCCTTGCACGTGCCCAACCGCCAGGCGTGGGAGCTCAACAACCCGCACCTCTACCGCGTCACCGCGCGGGTGCAGGCGGCGGGAAGCCCCTCGACCGATGAGCGGTCGGTGCGGTGCGGGTTCCGCGACTTCCAGTTCCGGGGCGGCTATTTCCGCCTGAACGGCCGGCGGCTCCGGCTGCACGGGGGCTTGTACACCGTGCTTCAGTACCCGGTATCCCAGAGCGTGCCGCACGATGAGGATCTGCCCCGGCGGGACGTGTTGAACATGAAGGCGCTGGGGTACAACATCGTGCGGATCACCTGCGGAGCGGCCATGCCGGCCCGGCAATTGGATGCCTGCGACGAGCTGGGACTGCTGGTCTGCGAGGAACACTTTGGGGCCAGCGCTCACGACCCAAGAGGGAAGGTGCCGGTAAAGCCGATTCCGGACAATCGGTGGGACAACAGCCTTACCGGCGTCATCCGGCGGGACCGCAATCACCCCAGCGTGGTGATCTGGTCGCTGCTGAATGAGGTGAAGGACGGGCCGCTGTTCCGCCACGTGGTCGGATCCCTGGGGATGATCCGGGACTTGGATGCCACTCGCATGGTCTTGCTCAACAGCGGGCGGCATGATGGCGACTCCAGCATCGGCAGTTGGAGCAGCCCGCACTCCAGGGCCTGGGAGAAGATCGACCTGCGCGACGTGCACTGGTACCCCACTTTCCCGCACTCGGCCCAGAGCGTTCGCGACATGCGAGGGCTGCCGCGAGAGCCCACGCCTGAGGAAGAGGCCCAGCCCCCCGAACAGCGGCTTACGTTCGATCCGCGGCCTACGTTGCTCTCGGAGTACGGCGTGTGCGGGGCTCAGGATTTCGCCCGGTACATGCGGCACTTCGAGCAACTGGGCAAGGAGCACGCCCCCGACGCCCGGCTGTACAGGCAATTGCTGGACCAGTTTCTGGCCGACTGGCGGAAGTGGCGGCTGGACGAATGCTGGGCTCGCCCGGAGGACTACTTCCGGGACAGCCAGCGCTTCCAGGCCGCCCTGGCCCTGGACGATTTCAACACCTGGATGGCCAACCCCGCGCTGGTCGGGGCCATGTCCTCCTTGCAGATTGTCGACGCGTGGTTCCACGGCTGCGGGGTCACCAACACCTTCCGGGAGCTCAAGCCCGGCATGGCCGAGGCCTATACCGACCTCGCTGCACCGGTCCGTTTGTGCCTGTTCGTCGAGCCGGTCAACCTGTACCGCGGAAGCCGTGTCCAACTGGAGGCGGTGCTGGTGAACCTGGATGTCCTCAGGCCGGGCAGCTACCCGTTACGGCTGGAAGTGATCGGGCCGCATACAAGCCGCATCTACCAGAAGACCATTTCTGTGGAAGTGCCCTCCCCGCAGGACCGACCGGAGCCGCCATTCGCCCGGCCGGTGTTCTCCGAGGATGTCACCATCGATGGACCGGCGGGGCGGTACCGGTTCCTGGCGACCTTCGAGCGCGGGGCGGCTGCCGGCGGCGGGGAGACAACGTTTTACCTGGGCGATCGGGACGACATGCCGCCCGTTACGGGGGACGTGACGCTCTGGGGCGACGATCCGGAACTGGGGCGGTGGCTCTCCCAGGCCGGCATCCGCTGGCGGGCATTCGAGAAGGGCCAACCGCCCGAACGCCAGGTGATCCTGGCTTGCGGCGAGCCACCTGCCCCCGG
>DASRZG010000007.1:0-5061 GCA_035686585.1 Phycisphaerae bacterium | reverse complement strand
AGGAAGATGGGTGCCACAGGCTGCTTGCAGCCTGTGCCGGAGGCGGCCGGGAGCCCGCCGAACGTCCCCACAGCTGCCGCACGGGCTGCGAGCAGCCCGTGGCACCCAAAGGGTTGGAGTCCGTGCTACCGTGCCCCCAGGTCCTCCTTTGGAGGCATCGAATCGTCCATCCGCATCGGGACGTCCGTCTTGCCGTCCCAGAACGCGGCACTGCTGAAGAGCCACTCTTCCGGGTTCTCACACAACCCCCGTCGCACCGGGTTGCCGTGGACGTACTCGATCTCCTTGTGAATGACACCCGGGGTCCACAGGTTCCTGTCGTAGCCTCCTCCCGGAAGCCAGACCTCCCCCCGGCGGGCCAGCCCCGCCTGGGCAATCCGAAACGAGGCTGGACGCTTGATCGCCAGCAGAATGGATGAGATCGAGTACACCTCGTTCCGAGGCCAGATAACCAGATGCACGTGCTCCGGCATCAGCACGTACGCCCAGATATCGAACTCGTGACGGATTCGGGCTGCCTCCACACAGGCCACCACGATCCGGCAGGCCCGTTCGTTCCGAAACAACGGGCCTCGTTGGTAAGAGGAGAAAGTCAACGAATGGGCGTGCCACGGCTCATTGTACCGAACGCATGTCTTCCGCCTGATCCCCATGAGCGAATTATCCGCAGGATTCCCATAGGCTGCAAGACCCCCGGCCGTGGAAACTCTACCACGATCCCGTACCGGCCCGGGTGCAACAGGCTGCTTGCAGCCTGTGCCGGAAGGGGCCGGGAGACCGCCGAACCTACCCCCGGGTGCCACAGGCTGCTTGCAGCCTGTGCCGGAAGGGGCCGGGAGCCTGCCGAACGTGCCCACAGCTGCCCCACGGGCTGCAAGCAGCCCGTGGCACCCAAACCGAGCCTTCCCACACCTGCCCCACGGGCTGCAAGCAGCCCGTGGCACCCAAGCCGAGCCTTCCCACACCTGCCCCACGGGCTGCGAGCAGCCCGTGGCACCCACATCAAGGTCACTCCACGCCGAACAGCTCCTTGGCTTGCTTGATCTGGTCGGTGATGGGCAGCTTCTGGGGGCACTTCTCCTGGCAAACGCCGCAGAGGGTGCACTGGGCCAGATGCTCGTCCAGGACGTTGTGCGGGTATCGCGACAGCAGCCAGTGCTTGAGCCGGTCCTCGGCCACCCCGTAGACGATGAAGTCCCGCATCGCCTGCATGAACTTGGAGGGCGTGAAGCCCTGCGGGCATTCCTTGCAGTACCCGCAGCCGGTGCAGAAGTCGCCCTCGATGAGCTGGAGGCTGTCGGCCTTGGCGATCAGGTCCTGGCGGAAGGCCTCGTCGAGCTGCTCGGACCCCTCGGCGGCGGCGACGGCCTGGTCGATCTCCTTGACCGCGGTGAAGCCGACGATGGGAGTGGAGATGCTCGGATTGGCCAGCAGGAACCGCAGCGCCCCGTAGGCCGGGCCGGTCCCGTCGCCGCAGAGGAACGCCAGCGTGTCCTCCCCCGCCAGGCCCAGGACGCCCCCGGCCAGGGGGTTCATGGTGATGATGCCCACGCCCTTTTCGCCGGCGTAGGCGATGTTCTCCTCTTCCTTGCGGTTGAGCAGGTTGTAGCTGACGGTGGCGCAGAGGAACTCGCCCGTGTCGATGGCCGCGCGAAAGACCTCCGCCGGACCGTGGAAGGTGAAGCCCGTCCCGAGCTTGACCAGCCCCTTGTCCTGGGCCTTGCGGATGCCCTCGATCGTCCCGCCCGGCTTCAAGGCGTCCTCGAGCACCTCCATCTTCCCCAGGCCCCACAGTTGCCACAGGTCGAAGTACTCCAAGCCGGCCGTCTTCAGCGAAGTCTTGATCGCTTGGAGGACCTCCTTGGCGGAGGGCGCCTTGCCGAAGAAGGACTTGCAGGAGAAGAGGATCTCGTCGCGCCGGCCCTGCACGGCCGAGCCGGACCAGCCGAGGCTGTGGCCCTGGACGTAGCCGGTGGAGGTGTCGATGTAGTTGAGCCCGCCATCCAGGCCGTGATGGATGATGTCGTGGCATTCCTGCTCCGACGGCCAGCGCATGGCGCCGAAGCTGACGGCGGAGACCTGGATGCCGGACGTGCCGAAGGTGTTGGTACGCATGATGGAGCTCCTTGGGCGGTGTCGGCCGGGTGGGCGATGAAGATTCACCGCTCCCGGCCGGCATGAGAAGACAGCGAGAGTATACCCGGATCGGCCGGGGGCGCAAAGGCGGTTGTGGACGGTCCGGTCAGCGCCGCCCGGCCAACGCTTCCCGGACGGCCCTGGCCAGGGTGGCGGGGGTGAAAGGCTTGGCCAGCACCTTGGCGCCCATGGATTCCGCCAGGTCCGCGCCGGCGGGGTCGTCCATGGTGCCGACGGTGAACAGGACGGCCAACCCGGGGCGTTCGGCCTGGAGCCGCTGGGCCAGCTCGGGCCCGGACAGTCCCGACAGGGCCACGTCGGTCAGCAGCAGGTCGATCGTGCCGGCGCGCCCGGCGGCGGCCAGCGCCTCCCGCCCGCCGTCGGCGACGAGCAGGTCGTAGCCCTGCCGGTTCAGCACGCGGACGATCAGTTGCCGGACGTCCTCGCTGTCCTCGACGACCAGGACGGTTCCTCGCGCGCCCTCGACGTCCTCTCCGGCGGCCTCCTCTGCCGGCTCGGCCCGCGGCAGGACCAGGGTGAACGTGGACCCCTGCCCGGGCCTGGAGGTCACCAGGACGCACCCGCCGCTGTCGGCGGCAAAGCGCTGGACCAGCGACAGGCCCAGGCCCGTCCCCCGCCCCGGCTCCTTGGTGGTGAAGAAAGGCTCGAAGGCCCGCTCCCGCGTCGGGGCGTCCATGCCGACGCCCGTGTCCGCAACCGACAGCGCCACGCAGGCGCCGCCTTCGAGACCTGCGACCGGCAGGGGCCAGTCGGCCGGGACCGTCGCGGACGTCCGGATCGCCAGCTCCCCGCCGCCCAGCATGGCCTCGCGGGCGTTGACCGCCAGGTTCACCAGGGCCTGGGAGAGCACCGATCGGTCCGCCCGGACCGGGCAGGGGCGCCCGTCGGGGGCGAAGGACAGGACAATGCCCTCCCCCAGCATCCGCCCCAGGGAATCGCGCATCTCCTCCACGGCCTCGTTGAGGTCGAACGTCTCCGGGCGGAGCACCGGCCCCCGGCCCAGGGAGAGCAGTTCGCCGGTGATCGCGGCGGCCCGGTCGGCGGCGCTGCGAATGTGCCCCACCTCCTCGCGCAGCTCGCTGTCGGGGGGCAATTGCGCCAGCAGCAAGTCGCAGTAGCCCCGGATGACGGTAAGCTGGTTGCGGAGGTTGTGCCCCACGCCCCGCGCCAGACGGGCGGCGATCTGCGTCTTCCACGCCAGGGCTTCCCCCGGCCCGCCGGGCGGTCCCTGGGAACCACTCTGAGATGAATCGGTCATGGCAGACCCCTTGCCTGAGCAGCCCGGCCCGCACGGCCGGGCCGGTCAGCGGGGAACCACAATCCGCTCTCGAATCTCGAACTACCCGAACCACCGGGGCGCCGGGCCCCGGCGGTTGCGATCACGCCTCCGGCCGGCCGAACTTCTCGCGGACGTACGGGATCGCCGCCTCGCACGCCTTGCGCGACCACTCGTCGGCCTCGGGCTCCTTCAGCAGCAGGCAGGGGTCGCGGATGATGCCCTCGCGGATCACGCGGTGCACGTCGCGGACCTTCATCAGCGACACCTTCGCCTGCCCGATCAGCGTGGAGACGATGATCCCGCTTTCGTCCAGCAGCCGGGAGGACTTGGACGTGACGCGGTAGAAGTCGCGCGGGCCCAGCGGCGCCTTGAGGATCTTCCGCTTAAAGGCCCTGCCATCCGGGCCGCGGACCCAGGCGCAGCACGTCTCCATGTAGGGCAGGTCCATCCAGTCTTCCACGACGTGGACGGTGGTGTTGGTCTTGTTCAGCGTGCCGAACCAGCAGATGGAGCCGTCCCAGTCGTACATCCGCCCCCACGGGCCGCGGCGGTCGAAGGTGGACATGTCGGGATTGACCCGGCACAGCTCCTCCGCCCTGCCGCCGATAGCGACGATCGAATGCGTGGGGTGGGTGCTGCGAGCCGAGTCGGGCCGGAGGCGCATCACGTTGGTGATGCTGCCGACGCAACTGGGCGTCTGGGCGGGGTCGAAGACGAGCCCGGAAGGGGCCTCCTCGCCGCCCTTGACCGTGGTGCGGGTGAGGGTAGGGACGATCACGACCCCCTCGGGCCCGACCGTCTCGACAAAGGCGTCGATCACGGCGTCCGCCCCGCAGTGGGACAGCTTGACCAGCTCGCGCGGCTTGCCAAGGCGGCGCAGGTCGCTGTGCACCAGCACCACGTCGCCGGTGGCAAGGCCCAATTCCTTCAGTCCCGCCTTGATCATCTCAACCGAAATCGCCATGGCGCTTCGCTCTCCTGTACTCCGGCCCACGTCGCCGCGCGGACCATGCTCTGCCTTCCTATACCCTCTGACGGGCTCCAACGCCAGAGCTTTCACCGGTGTGGCGGGAGTCGCCAACGTCGCCACGGTGCCGGAGGCGGCGGGCGTGGGGATCGCCTCGTGTCTGGTCGCCACCGCCCTGTCGGCCGGGCGGGACGCCGGCCGCCGCATCGCCACCGCCTGGGCCTGGTCGAGTGCTGCCCGATGTCCCACTACCTGTGGGTGCCGGGCGCCGCCGACGAGGGCGGTCCGGGACACGGACGTGTGCGATAACTTGTAAAAGTATGACAGAATTTACTGCTGTTTACAAGCCTTCGGCGGAAACAGCGGTGAACTTGCCTATGCCTTTTTGCATAAAGATTTACGAGCGGTTGGGGGTGTTTACATTTCGAGGTTTTGTAAACACCCCCCGGTGAAAGCCGCGCAGTTGCAAATCCGCAAGCTTGTCCCGTTGGGGCGTTGCCGGCTTGTCCCGCCGGCGGTCTCGACCGTGGGGCGCGACCGGGAATGAGCCGTGACAGCACCCACGCCCTGCCTGGCGTCGTTGGCCCGAGGGGGTTTGCGGGAGATGGGCGCGGCGGGTACACTATCGGCCGAGTCGGGGCGCGGGGCCCCGCCCGGG
>DASRZG010000006.1:0-4963 GCA_035686585.1 Phycisphaerae bacterium | reverse complement strand
CCGGACTGGCGGAACGTGCCGGGATCCCGGCCGGCGGCGATCGCCGGCAACGACCCATTGTAGCGGGCTTGGCCCGACAGGCCCCCCTCAGGCGGCACTTATAGGTCTTATATGCGCGATCAAGACGGTTAATGCCGCTTTGGCCTCCCCCGGCGGCCTACAGGATCCGCGTCACCCGGAAGCTCTTTTCCTCCCATCCGGTCATCTGCTTGCCGGGGACCCTGCCGATCGGCCAGGGGCTGGTCATCTCGATCAGCAGATACCTGGCGCCCTGGATCTCGACAAAGTGGTCGCCCTTGCGCGGCACCGCCCGGACGCCCACGAACAGGTGCCCCTGCCCGGTCAGGAAGACCAGGTGCTGATCAGGGACGTTGGCCAGGATGGAGGCGAACAGCAGGCTCTTGGTGTCGCAGTCCCCCTCGCCTTTGTCGAGGGTCTCCAGGGGCATGGTCACGCCGGTGGTGATCACCGTCTCGCCGGCGGCGTTGGTCCGCTCGCTCGAGGGAGTCTTGTACTCCATCCACTGGCAGAACGAGGCCATCACCGCCAGCAGCTCACGCTTGGTGGAGTAGGCCTTGACCTTCCACAGGTGCGTCAGGGCCTCGGCGGCGGGCTTGGCGTCGGCGGTGCTGTGGCGGACGACCCACGGGTGGTCCACCGAGACGATCTTCCGGCCCTCCTCGAACTTCACGACGATGCCCCGCCGGGCGGCCTGGGCGATCCACCCGGCCGGGTCGGCGGCGCCGGGACCGGCCTCGAGCCACGCCTTGCCGACCCCGAATGACTCCTTTGCCGCCTCGAGGCGCTCCGGGTCGATCCGCAGCGTCACGTCCAACAGCCGCTCCTCGGCCTTGGGGTCCAGATAGGCGGTGTCGCCCTCCCACTTGACGATGCCGGAATGGTGCGGGTCCGCCCAGCGGTACTTGACCAGGATGACCTCCTTGCCGTCCCGTTTGACCTTCGTGCGGCTTTCCAGGGACTTGTACTTGCCCCCGTACCGCTGCCCGAGGGTCCGGACCGCCGGCGCCAACGGCGGCCCCGGCTCGACCGGCGGCTCGGACCGGCCGATCAGGTACACGCACAGCGACACCAGGACGAACCCGGCCGGACAGGCTATCGGCAGCAACCTCATCCCCCTGCCACCTTCGCCTTGACGAGCTCTTCGGCCGGGACCAGCGCGGCCATGAAACTGTCGATCCCGCCGGCCAGGAACAGCCCCATCACCACGATCACCACGCCCAGGGTGATGGCAACGGCCACGTTGTTGTCGCGGATGGCGGCCAGGGCGTTCAGGTCCCGCGTCAGGGCCAGGAAGCACCGGATGGCGAACCAGATCGTGATGACCGCCAGCAGGATCGCCATGGCCAGGTACCCGACCACCAGGGCGGCCAGCTTCGCCAGCCTCAGGAGGGTCATTCCTCGCGCCAGGTAGGTCTGGAGGCTGGACAAGGCCGAGCCGGTCACCGTCTTCATGATCACCGCCGTCGACAGCAGCATGGCGGCGAGCATGACGCTCACCGCGAGGTTGCCCCTCTTCAGCTCGCCCAGCTCGTCGATGTCCCGCGTGAGGATCGGGAACAGCCGGAACGCCCCGTACGTCGTGATCAAGGCCAGCACGAAGGACAGCACCAGGTGCATCGCTCCGGACAGCAGGCCGATCCACTGGTCACTCATCAGCAACTCTCCCGGCAGCGCTCCGTCGCATCGCCGCAACACCGCACACCGAACCCGTTCTCTCTATCGGAGGATCAGGGCTCGCCGCCCCAGCGATGTTGCCGGCGCCCCCCTAGCCAATCGGCGCCACCACCTCGAACTCGACGCCGATGGGGGGCTGGGGTTCCTTGGCCTCGTCGGCGGGCAGGAGGATCAGGCGGTACCGTCCTTCCGGCAGATGGCTTGTCCGCAGCACCCAGCGGGTCTTCCATCGCTTGAGCATGCCGACGGGCTCGGTGGCCAGGTTCTTCCCCTGAGTGTCCTGCAGCACCGCCTTCCAGGCGGTCTTGCAGGGCCTGTCAAGCTTGGCCAGGACGGTGATCCAGTCGGCTCCAAACGGTGCGGCGGGCGTCTCGATCTGCAGGCGGGGCGTGCCCTCCGCGTCATCGTGCAGGTAGCGGTTCTGCGACGGGTCCACCCAGAAGGGCCCGAACGTCTCGGCGTGCAGGATCACCTTGCCGCCGGCCGGCGGTTTGTCAAGGCGCGGCGCCGGCAGGGGTTGGCCCTTCACGGCGGCGATCTGACGCGCGAGCTGCCACCGCGCCACCTGGTACCGCCGGCCCGGCCAGACGGCCTCGTGCAGGCCGTAACGACCGACGTGGTTGAAGTTGCGCTGGCGCTGGAAGTAGTACCGATCCAGGTTCGGATCCACGGCGGCCTTCAGCTCGGCCAGATACGCCTGGGCCTCTTCGCGGGCCGGGCCTGCCTTGGAGGCTGCGATGGCGGCCTCGAGGGTCTGGATGTACCGCCAGTCGTAGATGCCGTCCCGGACCTCGTAGAAGGTGGGGCTGGGCAGGATCAGGCCCTCTTGGAGCACGGAGGGGAAGCGGTAGCAGCAGGGCCCGAACTTGGCGTGCCCGGCGTGGGCGTAGTAGACGCGCTCGTTGGCGTTGGGCTGGGACTGGATCACCCGATGCCGGATGCCCGACCGCCACAGCCAGAAGCCGTGGGTGAAGCGGATCTGCCTGCCCTCGCGATGGCCGGTGTGCCGCGGGGTGAACGAGACGAACTCGCCTCGTTCCAGCAGGGGGCGGATCGCGGCCTCGCGGTAGTCGCTGGGCCAGCGCCAGTTATGGACCTGCCGCTCAAATGCCACCTCGAAGCCCAGGCCGTACCGGCTCGCCAACTCCTTCATCGCCGCCGCCTGCGACCGGTCCCCCGTGTACCAGATTGAGTTGAGCCCGATGCGGCGGTAGAACGCCAGCTCGGCGAGCCGCTCCCCCGGCCAGAAGCTCTGTAACTGGCTGTGGTCGGCGGCGAAGGTCACGCCGGTGGGCTCCTCCAGCGCAAACGGCAGGACGCGGAGCGTCACGGCCACCTTGGAGACAGCCTTGCCCTCGCGGGTCAGCTCCACGTCCGCCCGGTACAGCCCGGCCTTCGCGCCGGCGGGGATGGCCGCGCTGAACCACCACCGGCGCGGGTACCCGGCCGGGACGTCCGTGGGCTGCGGCGGGATCAGCACGCCCGGGCCCACGTAGTGGAAGCACTCCGCGTGATTGCTCGTCACCGGCGTGATGGGTCGGTAGGAGGCGAGGCGGACCTCTGTCGCATCGGCCGCCGGCAGCACCGTGCCGTCGGCGCCCTTCCATTCGGTGATCTGGGCGGAGACGCCCTTCAGGTCCGCCAGAGGGTAGATGCCGACGGCGAACTGGGCGGTCTCACCCGGCGCGGCGAACGTCGCCAGCGCGTCGCCGACCTCCGTGGGCAGAGGCACGCTGTCGGGCGTTACCAGGTCGTGCTGATGTCGCAGGAAGTGTACGTAGCCGCGCTGTCTCTGCTCGGCCGTGGGCCGCAGGGCCGCACGCCGGGCGGCGGCGATGTCCGGCCAGAGGAACTCCTCCGGGCAGATCACCTCCTCGCGGTTGTACAGGGCGAACTGCCGGCTGATGGGGACGTGGGAGACCTTGTTGTAGATGGTCCGGATCTTCTCGTTCAGCCAGTCGATCTCCGGGCGGATCAGGCCGGCCTTGTCCGCCGGGAAGATCATCAGGTAGTTCCAGACCGATTCGCCGTGCCCCTGCCCGTCGGCGGACGGCGGCAGGAGGAACTCCAGGTCCAGCGTCCCGTCGGCGACCTCGGTGTCGAATTCGACCTGGCGGAAGTACGTCCCGTCCTCGTAGGTCGCCCACAGGTCCATGTCCCGCTTCCAGTGGTCGGTCCGCTCGTGGGCGAACTTGAAGGCCAGGAACTCCCGGTCGGTCATCTTCGGGCGGTAGTAGACCCGCTTGCCCTCGGCTTTGATCTCGATGTTCCGTCCGCCGTCACGTTGGGCCCAGTAGTTGCCGGTGCGGGTGACGACGTGATAGGCCCCGTTGGGCAGCTTCACGCGAAAGGAGGCCGGGGCCTTGAACCCGTCGCGGGTGAGCTGATCGCTGATCACGTGCAGATCGCCCCCGTGGGTCAGGTCGCGCCCCGCCGTGAACCCGTAGCCGCGCTGCTCGTCCCATGGCACGCTGCCGTAAGTGAACCCCGGCCAGTTGAACCACGGCACGCCGAAGTCGAAGCACCGGGCGTGCCGGGCCGTGTTCGCCCCGATCGTCTCCCGTTCCATGCGGAGGTTGTCGAACGTCAGCGTGGTCCCCTCGGGATCAGGCAGGCGGAACTCCACGCAGACGGCGTCGTGCGGGTCGACGAAGGTGGCCGACGCCTCCTGGCTGGTGAGGGAGAAGGTGTTCCAGCCGGGCTTGAGCGTCAGCGTGCGAACCAGCGAGAAGGTCCGCGACCGGTCGGTGACGGCGAACCCGCCCAGCACGGTCATCTCGGCGGTCACGGCCGTCTTGAGCGGGTTGTGGATGTCACCGCGGAGCTCATCGAACACCCCCAGGCTGTTGCAGGCCGGGCGGTCCGCCCCGCCCTGGTTGATGTTATTCCGCAGGCTCACCCGCAGCAGGCGGTCGGGGCGGGTGAACGTCGCCGCCAAGGCGGCCGACCCCTGGCTGTGCGGGTCCTTGACGATCCGGCAGACGATGCCCGAGCCGGCGTGCGGGACCTTCCGCGTGCCGTACAGGGCGTCGTCCCACACCTCCACCTCCGCCTCCTCCGGCACGCCGGACACGTACGAGACGTGCTCCCTGGCCGCCAGCACGTCCGCCCCCTCAAAGCCCTGGATCAGCACCACGCCCCGGCCGACCCGGACCTCCCCGGCCTTTACGGCCAGCGGAGCCGACAACATCACCACGGCGACCGCAAACTTGAGCCTCCATATCATGATCCTGCTCCTTCGCGTTGATCGAGGGGCGCCTGTTCTCTG
>DASRZG010000005.1:0-15947 GCA_035686585.1 Phycisphaerae bacterium | reverse complement strand
GTCGGTGAACTCCACGCATCCGTGCACCAGTGATTCGGGGTGGATCAGCACCTCGATCCGATCGGCGCCCACACCGAACAGCCAGTGCGCCTCCACCACCTCCAGGGCCTTGTTCATCAGCGTGGCCGAGTCGATCGTGATCTTCCTGCCCATCTCCCACGTGGGATGGCGCAGCACCTCCTCCAGCGACGCGTGGGCCGCCCGCCGGGGCTCCCACGTGCGGAACGGGCCTCCGGAGGCGGTGATGATGATCCGACGGACCTGCTCCGCCGGCCGGCCCTGGAGGCACTGGAAGATGGCCGAGTGCTCGCTGTCCACGGGCAGGACGTGGATCCCCGCCGCCCGCGCCGCCGGCATGATCACCGCCCCCGCCATCACCAGCGATTCCTTGTTCGCCACCGCCAGGTCGGCCCCGCATTCGATCGCCGCCAGCGTCGGCGCCAGCCCCGCCGTCCCGACCATCGCCGTCAGGACCAGGTCCGGGCGGACCTTGTGGACCAGCTCGGCCGCCGCGTCCGCCCCGGCCAGCACCTCCACTCCGCCGCCGAGGGCGGCGGAGAGGCTCCGCGCCGCCCCCTCATCCGCCACGGCCACCGCCTGCGGACGGAACCGTTTTGCCTGCTCGGCCAGCAGCTCCCAGTTCGCCCCCGCCGCCAGCGCGCAGACCCCCAGCCGGTCGGAGCCGGCGATGATCTCCAACGCCTGCCGCCCGACACTGCCAGTCGCACCCAAAATGGCAATCCGCTTGCGTCCCACGTCCGTCCACAGAGTACACGAAAAGAAGAAGCAGCAGAAGAAGCAGCAATGGCAGGGATGCAGGGGATTCAGGGGATGGAGCAGATAGGAGAAGCAGGAGCAGAAGAGGAAGAAGAAGAAACTATAGCAGGGATGCAGGGGATGCAGGGGATGGAGCAGATAGGAGAAGCAGCAGCAGAAGAGGAAGAAGAAGAAACTATAGCAGGGATGCAGGGGATTCAGGGGATGAACGGATAGTGGAAGAAGCAGAAAAAGCAGCAGCGGAAGAAGAAGCAGCAATGGCAGGGATGCAGGGGATTCAGGGGATGAACGGATAGTGGAAGAAGAAGCAGAAAAAGCAGCAGCGGAAGAAGAAGCAGCAATGGCAGGGATGCAGGGGATGCAGGGGATGAACGGATAGGGGAAGAAGAAGCAGAAAAAACAGCAGCGGAAGAAGAGGCGATACAGGGGATGAACTCTCTGAACTCTCTGTGCTTCTGCTGCTTCATCCCCTGGATCGTCGTTTCTTCTTCCTCTTCCTCTGCTTCTTCTCCCACAATTTGCTTCATCCCCTGCATCCCCTGCATCCCTGCCATCGTTTCTTCTTCTTCTTCTTCTCTTCGTGCAATTCGTGTAATTCGTGGATGAGCTGTTTCTTCTTTTTCTTCTTCTCAGAATCCGTGCAATCCGTGGGCGAGCTGTTTCTTCTTCCGTCAGTGCAATCCGTGGACCGGGTTGGACCAGGCTTTGCGGCCTTGGTGGTCTACGATGACGGCGCGGACGTATTGCCAGGCGGGCGGGATCTGGCAGGTGAATTTGCGGATGGCCTTACCCTCTTCGGCCATGCGCCGGGCGCCGTGGTAGGTCTGGGCGACGAGGTAGACGAACTCGGCCGGGGTGCAGCGGACCGTCACTTCTCCGCCGGCGACGCGGAAGTCCGTGATCCGCGGCCCTGTCGAGCTGAAGTAGCAGCCCGTCCGCAGGGCGTCCATCACGGCCGGGACCGTCAGTTCTTCCAGCTTCAGCCACACCCAGCCGCGGAACCGGTCCCCCGGGCCGTGCGTGTCGTCGACGGCCAGGCCGCCCAGCACCCGGCCCTCGTCCAGCAGGTAGCACCAGTCGTGGTCGCCGCCAGACCGGCCGATGCGGTCGCAGGTGGCGTTGTAGACCTCCACGCCGATCAGGTCCTTCAGGCCCGCGTAGTGGTCGTACCGGTGGCCGCACCACAGCGGGTGGGCGAGGAAGCTCTCCCCGCCGGCCCGTCTGACCGCCCGGATGGCGGCGTTCGGGTCGGTGTCCTCGCGCTTGGGGAAGGCGAACCCGTGCGGCACGTTCACGCCCACCAGGTGGTGCGGGTTGCCCCGATCCCTGCCCGGGCACACCGGGTGATACTCGATGCCGCTGACGACCAGGAAATTCCTGCTCGACAGGCCCGTCACGTCGTTGGTCGCCCAGTGATCGGTCAGGGCCAGCACCTGGTAGCCGGCCCGCCGGTACAGCTGGGCCGTCTCCTCCGGCGACGCCCGGCCGTCGGAGGTGGTCGTGTGCGTGTGGAAGTTGGCCTTGCACCACTTGCCCGGCGCCGTGAAGGGGTTCCGCAACTGCATGGTCTCGATCTCCAACTGCAAGAGAAGGGGGCATGGTAACGCCTCCCGGGGTCGGGGGGAAGGTGCTCTCACGGCGCACCGATCAAGAAAGGATTCCCCGTTGGGAAATCCGAAATCCGAATCTCGAAATCCGAAACAAGCCCGAAACTCGAAACGACAAAGAAGAAGGAAAGAAGAAGACCGATCTCTTGAGGTCGGTCCGCGGATCCCGGGCCTGTCTCTTCTTTCGTGCTTCGAGCTTCTTATTTGTTTCGGATTTCGGTTTTCGGATTTCGTATTTGCTGGAGTTTCCCGCCCTAGGCATCTTCCACCACGAATCCCTCCTCATCCCCGATCCGCACGCGGACGATCCGGGCGAAGCCTTCCTCGCGGGTGGGGGGTTCGAGGATGCGGTGGAAGTTGGCGATGGCGGCGGGGGGCACGAAATAGGGCGTCCCGGCGGGCGCCTCCTCGGGGCGCTGCTGGTTGCGGCGGAGGCAGCCGGGGAGGTCCGCGTCGAAGAAGTACGCGATCACCGTCACGGGCCTGCCCGCGGAGGCCTCGGCGGCGCGGGCATACTCGAAATACCGCTGCCGCGTCCGGGCGGTGGTGTTGGTGTTGTCCACCACCACGCCGCACACGCCCGTCTGCCCCTCCGCCGCTTCGCGCAGGCCGGCTTCGATCGCGCACCGCTCCTTGTGCCGCACGTTGTCCTTGCCGCGCCAGTTGTCCAGGCTCACGTGGACGTACCGTCCCGCCAGCCGTTGGCGGAAGAACGTGCTCTTGCCCGAGGCCGGGATGCCCACGAACACGATCAGCTCGATCGGCGGTGTCTCCACACGATCATTCTCGCGGGCGCCGGGGCGATTTTCAGCAGAGATTTCGGGAAGGGGCTTCCGTTATGCTCTCGGCGTCAGTAACGAGCGGCGAAAGGGAGCGAACCATGTTCGAACGCGAGCGCGGACGAAACCAGATGGCGTTGATCGACGACCCGCTCACCCGCAAGGGCTGCGAGTATTGGCTGGAGCGGGTGCTGGGCTTCTACGGCGAGCGGGGCGGAGTGGACGTGGAGGTGATCGACGACCAGGTCACCCTCAACGCGGCCACGGCGGAGTACCTCTACAGCGAGTACACGCCGCTGGATCTGCACTACCAGCAGGGCTCCAGGCCGATGCTGGAGGCGGTGGTGGCCGAGCACGTGACGGATGGCATGGGCGACCGCGACAAGGCCCTGGCCCTGATGCGCCGCGTCCGCGACAACCGCGACGCGGGCTTGGGCCGGGGCGACCTGTTCAACGGCGGCACCGAGGAGGAGCTGCTCAAGCGGGGGGCGATCATGTGCAACGAGGTCTCCCGCCTGTACGGGTGCCTCTGCCAGATCGCGGGGGTGCCGTCGAGGCTGTTCTGCTCGCACATCTCCGGGCACATGATGAACGAGGTGTGCATCGACGGCCGGTGGGCGTGGGTGGACGCGATGAAGGGCATCTTCCCCGTCGGCGACGACGGCGGGCCCGTCAGCGCGTGGCAGCTCCACCTCGACCCGGCCATATTCGAGCGCCAGCCGAAGGACGTCTGGGACGAGGTCCGCCCGCCGCACCTGCACTTCGGCTTCGAGGAGCGCGACCCGCGCAACGTTGCCCGCGACATGATCCGCAACCGCGACTGCTACTTCCATCCGCGCGAGGCCATGGCCATCGGCAACTACTTCGTGTGGGACCACTCGCGGTACACGTACCCCTGGCGGATCGTCCCCGCCGACCCCGAGCGACTCCAGGCCGCCCGCATCGCCGAGGCCCGCAACCGCCGCCAGGCCGGCTGGCCGGACTACTACTTCCACCCCCACCTGGCCGGCGACGAGATCGGGTGGCGGTAGGGGGGATGGCCCGGCTTGTCCCGCCTTCGCGAAACCGCAAGCGGCTCAAGCGGCTCGCACTGCGCACAGGTTTGGGATCGGCGGGCGTTTGGGGTACCATACGAGACGGATGAGGATGCCCGATGGCAGGTTGATCCTGGCGGCGTGTGCGGCCTGGCTGGCGGCCTGGCCGGCGACGGGGCGGTCCGCGCCGCCGGAGACGCGGGCGGCGGAGGTGTGGTTCGACGACCTGGCCGCCCCCGTGGAGCTGGCCGACGCGGACGGGCTGGCCCTGCTGCGCTATGCGGCCGCCCGCGTCCGCGGCGACAAGTCGCCTCCCGCCGCCCCGGACCGGCTCCGAGCCGACCGCGAGCCGGCGATGGTCTTCCTGTCCGTCAGCGACGGCGCCAGGCCGGCGCGGGTGCTGATCGGGGCCGGGCGAGGGCTCGTCGAGGCCGTCGACCGCGCGGTCGCCCGGGCGTCCCTGTTCGCGGGCAAGGTCCGGTGGGTCAAGCTGGACGTGGTCACCTCCGTCCTCACCTTCGGCCCGGACCGGACCGACGAGCTGCGGAAGATCGGCCCGACGCGGCACGGGCTGGCGTTTGAGCGGTCCGACGCGCCGGTCCTGATCCCGGAGGTCCTCACCGCCGACCCGCCCCCGCTGGCGGCCCTGCCGCTGGGCAAGCAGGCCGCCTACCGCTTCACCACGGCCGGGTTCTTCTCCGACGGCGAAAAGGACTACCCCCTGTTCCGCGGGCACCGGCGGGGCGGGGCGCCCGAGGCCGACGCCCTGCTGGCCTCGGCGAAGCTGTGCGGGGCGTACCTGGCCCGCTCCGTCGACGCCGAGGGGCGGTTCGCCTACGCCTACGACGCCGCCAAGGGGCGGTCGTCGTCGGAGTACAACATCCTCCGTCACGCCGGCACGGTCTACGCCATGATGGAGTTGTACGAACTCACCCGCGACGAGGCCCTGCTGGCGGCGGGGCGGCGGGCGCAGCGGTACCTGCTGGGCACCGTCCGGGCGGCCCCGGACGACCCCGGCGCCGCCTGCGTCGTCGAGGGGGACGGCTTCGCCCGGCTTGGCGGGTCCGCCCTGGCGATCCTGGCGTTGGCCAAGGAGGTCCAGGCCACCGGCGACCGCAAGCACATGGACACCGTCGTCAAGCTGGGCCGGTACGTGCTCTCCTGCCAGGGCCCCGACGGGGAGTTTGCCGTTCAGAAGCAGGCGTATCCTTCCGGGCGCGCGTCCGACATTCAGTCGGAGTACTACCCCGGCGAGGCGATGTTCGCCCTGGTCCGCCTGGCGGCGCTGGACAAGGAGGGGCGGTGGCTGGACGCGGCCGAGCGGGCGGCGATGTACCTGATCCGCGTCCGCGACCGCGACAGGGTCAGTCACGACCACTGGCAGCTCTACGCCCTGAACGAGCTGTACCGCGCCCGGCCCAAGGAGGCGTACCTCCGCCAGGCGGCGCGAATCGCCGACGCGATCGTCAAGGCGCAGCGGCGTCAGGCGGACGAGCCGGACTGGGTGGGCAGCTTCCAGAGCCCGCCGCGGTCCACTCCCACCTCGACGCGGATGGAGGGGGTGGCGGCGGCGTATGCCCTCCTCCGCGATTTCGGATCGGCCCAGGACGCCAAGGGGATGCTGGAGTCGCTCCAGCGCGGCGTGGCCTACCAGCTCCAGCTTCAGATCCTGCCCGAATCGGCCATGTACATGAGGGACCCCGCCCAATCCCTCGGCGGCGTGCGCGGCAGCTTCTCCACCTACGAGGTCCGCATCGACTACGTGCAGCACTACCTGTCCGCCGCGCTGGCCCTGCGGCGTGTCCTGACGCACAAGTAGCGGGTCGGGTCGGTCGGGTGCGATGCTGTTGTTTGCCACCACCTTCAGGTGGGTACGTGTCTAGCGGGACCCGGGTGCCACGGGCTGCTTGCAGCCCGTGCCGGCATGGGGCGGACGCTCGGCTGGCACCCGACCCCATTCCCCACAGGCTGCAAGCAGCCTGTGGCACCCGGGGTGTAAATACCGGCCCGGTGCCACGGGTGCGTTGTCCGCACCCGTGCCAATTGGAAATCGGAAACTGGAATTCGGAAATGGGTTCACTTCGCCGGCTCGAGGTCGGCGACGGGGATTTCCATCTCGAACGGGCCGGAGGCGACGAGGGCCTGGTCCTGGGCGGCGTTGAAGCGGATGAGCCGGGCGCGCTTGTGGAAGGGGACGACGTAGACCTCCTGGCCGGGCTGGGTCGCCAGCACGGCCTGTCGGCTGGCCTGGGCCTTGGCGCTGTCCGGGCGGCGCCGGACGATGGGCAGGTCCTTGCTGTCCTTGCCGGCGGGCTTGTGACCCTTGGGCCCCCTGGCGGTCTGCGGCTGGCCGGGAGGCTGTTTCCGTGGGGCCGGCGGCTTCTTGTGGCGGGCGAACGGGCCGGACTGGGGGAACAGGTCCTGCACGGGCAGCTCGATCTTGCCCCGGGCGGTTTCGACGACCGCCTTGCCCACCGGCAGGTTCAGCTCCAGCAGCGTGCCTTGCCCCGGCGCCCTGGCGATCGGGACGTTCTGGCCCACCCGCGCCCGCGCCAGGTCCACCAGCCACCCCTCGTACTGGAGCCGCCGGACCCGCTGCTGGCTGAGGGACCGCTGGTACTCGGCGTGCAGCCGCTCGGCCTCGGCCCGGACGGCCTCGCTCTGGCGGGCCTGGGCGAGGATCTGCTCGCGGAGGCTGGCGATCTCCTGCCGGACGGCGCCCTGGCCCAGGTCGGGCATCAGCTCGGTCAGGGGCACCTCCACCTGGAGGTTGTCCACGTCCACCACGGCGATCTGCCGGTTGACCTGGAGGCGGACCAGGCGTCCGGTCTTGCCCATCTTCGGCAGCGGCACCTCATCGCCGGGCCGGAACTCCGACAGCGACGCCAGCCAGCTCTCGAAGTGGGCCTGGAGGCGGTGAAGCTGGTCCATCTTCCGGGCGTACTGCTGCTGGCTGTCCTCGGCCGCCAGTTGGGCGGAGCGGGCCTCGGTCATCGCCTCCTCGGATTTCCGCCGGCTGTCGCGGGTGGCGCGGATCGCGCGGCGGAAGTCGCTGCCCCGGCTGCCGAAGTGCTTCCGGGCGGAGGCGATCACGTTCTTGGGCATGCCCATGGCGGCGGCGACGGTGATGGCGTGGCTCTCTCCCGGCTCGCCGATCCGCAGGTGGTAGGTGGGCCGGAGCGTCCGCGTGTCGAAGTCCACCGAGGCGTTGTCCACGCGGTCGTGGTTGAAGGCGTACGCCTTCAGCACGCCCAGGTGGGTGGTGATCATGGCCAGACACCCGAGGCGGCGGAGCTCGTCGAGGACGGCCTGGCCGATGGCGCCGCC
Organism: Phycisphaerae bacterium; assembly: GCA_035686585.1. Lineage (GTDB taxonomy): Bacteria > Planctomycetota > Phycisphaerae > SM23-33 > SM23-33 > DASRZG01. Next base: position 8,423 of record DASRZG010000005.1, on the reverse strand, counting down.
CTCTTCCGGGTCGGTCCCGCTGCCCAGCTCGTCCAGCAGCACCAGGCTGTACCGGTCCGCCTTGCGCAGGATGTGGCGGACCCGCCGGATGTGGGCGCCGAACGTCGACAGCGACTGCTGGAGCGACTGCTCGTCGCCGACGTCCAGCAGGATGTGGCGGAAGACGGGCAGCGTGCTGCCGGGGCCGGCCGGGATGTGCATCCCCGACTGCGCCATCACCCCCAGCAGGGCGACGGTCTTCAGCGCCACCGTCTTTCCCCCGGTGTTCGAGCCGGTCACGATCAGCACGTCGAAGTCCACCCCCAGCCTCACGTCGATCGGGACCACCGCGTGCCGGCTTTCGGGCGCGACGCCCTCGCGCTCCTGCTGGTGGACCTGCTCCAGCAGCAGCGGGTGCAGCGCCCGCGTCAGCCTCAGGCCGCCGCGCTCGGTCATCTCCGGGCGGACGAAGTCGAACTGGTAGGCGTACTGCCCCTTGCAGCAGAGAAGGTCGATCTGCGCCGCCGCCCGCAGGGCGGGGATCATCTCGTCCGTCCGCTTCTGGATGACGATGGACAGGTCGTTCAGCAGCCGGACGACCTCGCGCCGCTCGTCGTCGATCATTTCGGCGAGCTGGTTGTTGAGCTGGACGGACTCGGCCGGCTCGACGAAGACGGTCGCCCCGGAGGCGCTGGTGCGGTGGACCACCCCGGGCAGCTCGCCCCGGCGGTCGGCCTTGACGGGCAGGACGAACCGGTCCTCGTGTATGGTGACGATCGGGTCCTGGAGGATCCGCGCCACCTCGCGCCGGCGGGTGTAGCTGTAGATCACGTCGTGGATCTTCTGGCGGGTCTGCTCGATGTCGCGGCGGATTCGCCCCAGCGCCGGCGAGGCGGAGTCCATCACCTCCCCGCGGGTGTCCACGATCGCCCGAATGGCCTCGATCTCCCGGTCGAACTCGCCCAACTGCCCGCCCATGGCGGTCAGCAGCTCCATGCCCTCGGCCAGGCCCTCCGCCCACCGCCGCACGGCCGCCATGCCATCCAGGGCCGAGGCGATGGCCGCGAAGTCCTCACCCGTCGCCCCGCCGCCGGGGTGGGCGCGGGACAGGGCGTCGCGGATGTCCGTGATCCCCGCGAACGGCGGCGGCCCCACGTCCCGGAGGGCGCGGACCATCTGGGAGGTCTCCTCCAGCCAGCGGAGGACCGTCTCCGGCCTGCGGGACGGGCCGATCTTCGCCGCCAGCTCCCGCCCCAGCGAACAGCGGGCGTACCGCATCAGGATGTGGCGGACCTGGTCGAACTCCAGCTTGTTCAGCGTAAATGAATCCAAGGGGATGTCTTCCGCGTCTGCCCGGATCCGCGATTGTAACGCGCCCGCCCGGAACGCCAAGCGCATTTGCATCTTAGCTTCGCCCCGGCGGACGCTTGCTATTCTCCACGCCGGGGACCTAGACTGTCCGTTGCAGGCCGTTGCCATGCTGGGACTGCCGCCGACACATCGAGGAATCACGCATGCCGTACGCATCGGAGATGCTCGGATGGGCCCCCGGGTGGGGGGAGCTTTTCATTCTTTTCGGCGGGATGGTGTCCCTCCTGGTCGTCGCGATCGTCGTTATCGCAGTGACCCGGAAGAGGAAGTAGGTACGCGGACATGATAGGCACAATCGAATGGATGATCCTGGTCCTGGCCGCTACCGCCCTGCTGGGCAGGCCGGTGCTGTGGATCCCGTTAAGGGGCGTGAAATGGTAGGCTTGTACATCATCGGCGGAATCGTGCTGCTGCTGATCCTGGTGGCCGTGGGCGTGTACAACTCCCTCGTGCAGAAGCGGATCCGCTGCCGCGAGGCATGGAGCCAGATCGACGTCCAGCTCAAGCGGCGGTACGACCTGATCCCCAACCTTATCGAGACGGTCAAGGGCTACGCCAAGCACGAGCGGGAGACGCTGGACGCGGTCATCCGCGCCCGCCAGGCCGCCATCGACGTGCCCGCCGGCGACGTGAAGGGACAGGCCCGGGCCGAGGGCGTCTTGTCCGGCATGCTCCGGCAGGTCTTCGCCCTCAGCGAGGCCTACCCGGACCTCAAGGCCAACCAGAACTTCCTCCAGATGCAGGAGGAGCTGACCAGCACCGAGAACCGCATCGCCTTCGCCCGCCAGCACTACAACGACACCTCCGCCGTCTACAACACCGCCCGCGAAAAGTTCCCCAACAACGTCATCGCCGGCATGTTCAGCTTCCAGGCGCGGGACTACTTCGAGATCGAAGTCCCCGCCGAACGCGAGGCGCCGAAGGTGAAGTTCTGAACGGACGGAACCGGGAACAGGGAACCAGGAACCGGGGGGAACCACGCCCACGCGCTGCGCCGCGTGGGAGAACGGTGCAAGAGAGACGACGTGTCCCATGTGGTTCCACGCTTAGCCATGCGGATCAAAAGGGATCGAGACCCAAGAGATGTCTGTTGAAACCTTCCACACCCTGATCGCCCGCAACAAGCGGAACAGTTGGCTGCTGATCGTCCTGTTCAGCCTGTTCTTCGTGGGGCTGGGGCTGCTGATCGGCGGCGTGTGGGGCCACGGGGACCTGCGCTTCGCGGTGGCGGTGGCCGTGATCGCCGCGGTCGTGGCGTTCTTCCTGACACTGGCGAGCTACTACGGCGGCAGCGCCGCCGTGCTGGGGGTCAGCCGGGCCCACCCGATCGAGAAGGCCGACGACCCGCAACTGTTCAACGTGGTCGAAGAGATCGCCATCGCGGCCGGTGTGCCGATGCCGAAGATCTACGTCATCGACGATTCCGCCCCCAACGCCTTCGCCACCGGCAGGAACCCGCAGAATGCCGTGGTGGCGATCACGACGGGCCTCCGTCAGAAGCTCACCCGCGACGAGCTCCAGGGCGTGATGGCCCATGAGATGGGGCACGTCCGCAACTACGACATCCTGTTCGCGATGCTGATGGCGGTGATGGTCGGCACGGTGGTGATGCTCTCGCAGGTGTTCCTGCGGAGCCTGTGGTTCGGCGGGGGGCGGCGCCGCCGGCGGAGCGGCGGCCAGGGCGGCGGGGCGGGGCAGATCATCCTGCTGGTCGTCGCGCTGGTCCTGGCGATCCTGGCGCCCTTCCTGGCCAAGATCATCCAGCTCGCCATGAGCCGGCAGAGGGAATACCTCGCCGACGCCACCGCCGTCGAGCTCACCCGCAACCCCGAGGGGCTCGCCTACGCCCTGGCCAAGATCTCCAACGACCCCGAGGTCCTGGAGGTCGCCACCAAGGCCACCGCCCACATGTACATCGTCCACCCCTTCAAGGCCCACGAGCAGCGGGCCTCCTCCCTGTTCAGCACCCACCCGCCCATCAAGGACCGCATCGACCGGCTGCTGGCGCTGACGAGGTAGCCCCCGTCAGCGGCCGCTGCTGTGCGGGACCGTCATGGCGGGGAACCTGTGGCCCAACGCGAGTGAAAAGGCGGTCACTCGTTCACCGCCCGGGCGACGGCGTAGGTCTTGCCCTGCTTGACCTTCTCGTAGTTGCCGAACACCTCGAGGAAGTTCCGCTTGATGTACTGCCTCAGCCCGGCCACGGTCACCACCACCAGCCGCCCGCCGGGGGCGAGGTGGGCCTTGGCGCCGGAGAGGATGATGTAGAGCATCTCCCCGCCCACGTTGGCGGGGACGTTGGACAGGACGTTGTCGAACTTCACGTCCGGCACGTGGCTGAAGGCGTTGGACAGGTACGCCTGGCAGTTGGTCAGCCCGCGGGCATCGGCGTTCTTGCGGGCGTACTCCACGGCCACGAAGTCCTTGTCCACCATGTGCACCTGCCCGCGGGGGCACTCGGCCGCCACGGCCACGCCGATTGCCCCGTAGCCGCAGCCCAGATCGAGGCTTACGTGATCGTCCGCCAGCTCCAGCGTCTCGATGAGCATGTACGTGCCGTCGTCGATCCGCCGCGGGCTGAACAGGCCCCACGTGCTGTGGAAGCGGTAGTCCCGGCCCCGCAGCCGGACGTCGAAGACGATGTCCTCTTTCAGCTCCTCAGCCGTCTTCATGGCGCGTAACCCTATGTGCGGGGCGGGTCTCGGCGCCGCCGGCGCAGCGGCGCAGAAACCACCCCAGGCCTGTCGTGTAGGTTTCGCCCGAGGTCAGGAACCCGTCATTGTGCCCGCCGCTGATCTCGATGAACTCCTTCGGCTCGGCGGCGGCCTCGTAGAGCCTCCTGCCGTGGGCGAAGGGGATGATCTCGTCGTCGCGGCTGTGGACGATCAGCACGGGGCAGCCGGCCTGCCGGATCATCCCCGCGGTGTTGTACTCGAACCGGCTGAGCAGGCGGACGGGCAGGAACCAGAACCGTTCGGCCCCGATGTCCGGGATGGAGGTGAAGGCCGATTCCACGATCAGCCCGGCCGGGTCGGTCTCGGATGCCAGCTTGGCCGCCACCGCCCCGCCCAGCGACCGCCCGAAGAGGACGATCCGCTCCGGCGGCACGTTTCGTTCGTGCACCAAATGCTCCCACGCCGCCCGGGCGTCGCGATAGGTGCCTTCCTCGCTCGGGCTGCCCTCGCTCCGGCCATATCCGCGGTAGTCGAAGATCAGGACGGAATAGCCAAGGTTGCGGAACACGGCCAGCGATTCCAGGCGGTGGGAGATGTTCCCGCCGTTGCCGTGACAGAACAGGATCACCCCCTTGTCCTTGGGGGCCGGGACGAACCACGCCGCCAGCTTCGTCCCGTCGGAGGCGGTCAGGGGGACCTCTTCGTAGCGCACCCCGAAGTCGGCCGGTGTGGCCTGGACCTGCCGGTCAGGGAAATACACCAGCTTCGACTGAAACGCCCACACCAGCAGCACCACGGCCCCGTACGCCAGCGCCAGGCCACGAACGACCCGAAGCGCGGTCCACGCCGGCCCTTTCCGCCGCATGGACGACTTCTTTCCCTGCTCCATGGCGGGCCATGGTACCCGCCGACCTCTGTCGCCGCTACCACGGGGGGGGCGGACCTCGGGCTTGTTGGTTGGGGGAGCCAACCCCCGGCCGCAAGGGCCGGGGGCGAAATAGGGACATCCCCGACGTAGCGAGAGAAATTTTCTTGTTTGACTGTGTGAGCAATTGGTAACGTAGTCATATTATGAATAAGTCGATCACACACAGTAAGGCTCCACGGAGCCTGGGGGGATTGCGATGAAGGACATCAGGAAATTCGGGGTGTTGTTCGGGGTCTTTTTGGGGGCGTATTTCCTCCCCTGGGACAACCCGAGGCTGTCGGGGTCGATCATGGAGGGCTTCCGGCTGCTCCAGTGGTACGCGGTCCACCACACGCTGGCCTGCGTCGTGCCGGCCATGTTCATCGCCGGGGCGATCTCGACCTTCCTGTCGCAGGGGTCGGTGATGCGGTACCTGGGCCCGCAGTCCAAGCGGATGACGGCGTATGCCGTCGCCTCCGTGGCCGGGGTGATCCTGGCGGTCTGCTCGTGCAGCGTCCTGCCGATGTTCGCGGGGATCTACCGGATGGGCGCCGGGCTGGGCCCGGCCAGCGCGTTCCTGTACTCCGGGCCCGCCATCAACGTCCTGGCGGTCTTCCTGTCGGCGCGGGTGCTGGGGGCGGACCTGGGGATCGCCCGGGCGGTCGGGGCCATCGCATTCGCCTTCCTCATCGGCCTGCTCATGCACCTGCTGTTCCGCCGGGCCGAGAGCAAACGCAACAAGGTCCTGATGCAGATGCCCGCCCCGGAGCCCGCCCGCAGGCCGCTGTGGAAGACCGGCCTGTACTTCGTGTGCATGATCCTGTTGCTGGTATTCAGCGACTGGTACAACACCAACGACGTGACGCTGACGATGAATGACGGGGCGGCCGTCGAGGCGAACGTCCGCTATGCCCGGAACGATTCGCTGGACGTGCAGTACTACGACGCCGCCGGCCGGCTGGGCGCGGAGGTGACGCGCCTGGACCGGGCGGACGTGCGCGGGATCACGCCCAAGCCGGGCTTCGTCATGACGGTCCACGGCATCAAGTGGTACCTGGCGGGGGCGATGGGCCTGGCCGTGCTGGCGATGCTGTGGCGGTGGTTCAGCCGGGACGAGATCCGGCAGTGGCTGCACGCGACGTGGGATTTCGGGTTGATGATCATCCCGCTGCTGTTCGGCGGGGTGTTCGTGACCGGCGTGATCGGCGGGCTGATCCCGGAGAAGTACGTCGCCGGGCTGGTCGGGGGAAACTCAATCGGGTCGAACTTTGTGGCGTCGTTCGTCGGTATGATCTGGTACTTCGCGACGCTGACGGAGATTCCGATCGTGGAGATGCTGACGAGGCTGGGCATGGGCCGGGGGCCGGCGCTGTCGCTGCTGCTGGCCGGGCCCGCCCTGTCCCTGCCGAGCATCCTGGTGGTCTACAAGATCGTGGGCCTGCGCAAGACGCTGGCGTTCTGCGGGCTGACGGTGGCGATGTCGACGCTGGTGGGCTTCCTGTTCGGGAGCTTCTTTGGCTGAGCCCGCCCGTCGCGGCGGCACAGGGTACGGAAGGATACAGAAGGATACGGAGACGACCGATGAGGAAACTTCAGGTGCTGGGAACGGGTTGCCCCAAATGCGCCAAGCTGGCCGCCAATGCCGAATCGGCGGCCAAGGCGCTCGGGATCGAGTACGAGCTGGTGAAGGTCACCGACATCAACGAGATCATGACCTTCGGCGTGATGATGACGCCGGCGCTGGCGATTGACGGCGAGGTCAAGGCCGTCGGCAAGGTGCCCGACGCCGAGACCATCAAGGGCATGCTGGCCTGATCGGCCCCGTCCGCCCCCGGCCCGGCTGTCCAGGGGCCCGCGGACGCAAGGAAGGAGCAGCGACGATGCGCAGACGATGGAGGATGGGACTGGCTGTTGTGTCGCTTGTCGCGGCCGGCGCGCTGCTGGCGCTTGAGCTGGGCCGGGGACAGTCCGTTGCCGCCGATACGAAGCCGGCCGTGACCAAGGGCACGCCCCGGCTGGTGGACCTGGGCGCCAAGGCGTGCATCCCCTGCAAGCTGATGGCGCCGGTTCTCGAAGGCCTGAAGAAGGACTTCGCCGGGCGGCTGGAGGTGGAGTTCATCGACGTCTGGATGAAGGAGAACGTCCCGCTCGCGGAGAAATACCGGATCCGGGTCATTCCCACGCAGATCCTCCTGGACGCTTCCGGGAAGGAGTTGTGGCGGCACGAGGGCTACATCTCGCGGTACGGCCTCCTCGACAAGTGGCGCGAGCTGGGATACCCGTTCGCCGAGCAGGCCCTGGCGGCGACGTTCCGCCGTATGGAGCCTGCCCAGGGGGACGTCCCGGCCCGGGGGCAGGGGTGCTTCCTGTGTGACGGCGCCATCGACGCCAAGGCCGCGGTGGTCGTCAAGGCCGACGACACGGAGGTCAGGCTCTGCGGCCCGCACCACTACTTCGTCATGTACTCCTGCTACACCGGGAAGAAGGAGAACCTGGAAGCGGACGTTACCGTGACCGACTGGTCGACCGGCAAGCCCGTGCGGGCCCGCGATGCCGTCTACGTCTACGGCGTCGAGAGCGAGACCGGCAGGCCGACGGTCAAGGCGTTTGCCGGCCGGGAGCCTGCCGACAAGGAGCAGAAGGCCTCGGGCGGCAGCACCGTGGGCTGGGACGCCCTGAAGCAGAAGGAGCTGGCCGTTCGGTGCGGATTCTGCGACCGCGCCGTCTATCCCTCCGACGCCGCGGCGGTCAGGGTGGGCCAGGTCCGGACCTGGGGCTGCTGCTCCCATTGTGCGATGGGCGTGGTGGCCCGGCTCGGCAAGGACATCCAGGTCCGCCAGCGGGACCGGCTCACCGGGCAGGAGATCGTGGTGCAGACCCTGTCCGGCTACGTGGCCGCCGTCGAGCCCGACACGGCGGTCGCGTGGTTTGGGGTGAAGAAGAAGGCGGACGGGAAGTTCGCCTCCGCGGGATGCTTCCATCAAGGCTTCTTCGCCAGCGAACGGAATCTCAAGGAATGGCTCAAGAGGAACCCGACGGCCGTGGGCAGCATGATCAGCATCGATCAGGTCCTGGCCGACAAGATGAAGCTCACCCCCAAGCAGATCGCCGGGGCCTGCAAGCTCGGCAGTTGCTCGGGCGGGTAGCTTTTCCGCGATCGGGAGGGGGGACGGGCCCGGGGCATCGGCCGGGCTTGTCCTCAGCACCCCAATTGGAGGAGCGCCAGATGAAATCGGCAAAGGTCATTCTGGGTCGCGTGCTGATCGGCTTCGTGTTGATCAGCATCGGCTTCGCCCTGGGCAGGGAGGTTACCCGCCGGTCCGGCGGCCCGGGGGGGGATCAGGCATCCACACCCGCTGCGCCGGGTGGCGGCCGGGACAAGGTCACGGTCTACTACATGCACTCGACGATCCGCTGTGTCACCTGCAACGCCATCGAGGCCCGCGCGGATTCGATCCTGAAGGAGCAGTTCGCCGCCCAGCTTGGCGACG
>DASRZG010000004.1:0-2931 GCA_035686585.1 Phycisphaerae bacterium | reverse complement strand
TCGTCCAGGCCGTCGGCGCCGCGGACGGGCCGCCGGGCACGCGACAGGTCCAGCACGCGCCGCATCGTCTCCGGCGGATAAGCCCACGTGTTGGTGAGCACCGGCACGGGGCGGTGGGGGCGCGTGAAGTACATCACGTTCGACGAGCTATTGTAGTCGGTCCACAGCCGCCCGCCAGGCCGGTGGGCGTTGAGCCACTCGGCCGCCCCCACGGGAACCACCGTGCGCGAGACGCCCAGGCCGAACCGCACCGCCCGGCGCTCGCCGCGGTAGAAGCGGTGGGTGACCACACTGAAGGCCCCGTACAGGGACACCGCCGCCATCGCCCCGCCCGCCGCCAGCGCTCCGGCCGTGCCGAACCGCCCGAGAAGCCTGCCCGCCCAGCCGGCCAGCGCGTCCCGGCAGGCCCACAGCGACAGGGGAATGACGACCAACGCCGCCGGGGCGATGTTCCGCCGCATGGCCAGCGAGGCCGCCGTCATCGCCGAGACGATCAGCACCGCCGCCCAGCGCCGCCGGATCGCCGCGCACAGAACCCCCGCCGCCGACAGGGCCAGCAGCGCGCAATACGCCCAACTCGCCTTGCTCTCGCGAAAGACCCCCGGGGCGAACGGGCGGAAGAACTCGCCGATCATCGCCCACGGATGGCCCGTCTCGGTGAAGCCGCCGCCGGCAATGCCGTGGGCCCGCATGAACATGAGCGTCTGGATCGGCAGCACCGCCAGCCGCCACGTCCACGGGTTCACGAAGCACACGCCGACCTGCACCAACAGGACGACCGCCAGTCGCACCACGCCCCGCCCGCCGGCCTCGCGAGACCAGAGCCGTCGCACAAGCGCCTCCGCCAGCACCGCGCCCGTCAGGCCGATCCCCAGCAGAAAGTAGCTGTGCAGATTGACCAGCAGCCACTGGAGCCCCACCAGCCCCGCCGCCGTCCCCCACCCGATCACACGCCCAGGACGCTCTTCGCCACGTTTAGCGGCGGGCCTTGGCCCGCGCGAGCTGTTCCCCCTCCCCACCCCGCTCAGCAGCCACACCTGCCCCATCAGCACCAGATACGCGAACACCTCCGGACGCAGGAGGAACCGTTCGTACGCCACCATGGCCGTCAACAGCAGCCCCGCCGTCACCGCCAGCCACCCCAACCCCAGCCGCCGCATGGTGACCAGGGAGACCGCGAAGATCCCCCCGACCAGCACCGCCAGCAGGACCGAGAGCCCCTTCAGCCCGGCCCAGCGATGGACCAGCGCCATCACCACCTGGCTGAGCCAGTTGGCGTTGGGGAAGCGATACGCCCCCGACGCGTCGAACCACGCCCCGGGCGGCAACTCGCCGGATGGCCCAGCGGCGACGGCGTCATCGTGGAGGAAGCGGCTCGTATCGACGATCTGCCACCTGTCGAGGAAGTGCTCGCCGTACGCCAGGTGGTAGCCCAGGTCCGGCGTGGTCAGCGTCCGCACCCCGAGCAGGCCGACGAACGCACACGCGCCCACGACGGCCAGCACCGTCACCAGGCGCTGCGCCGCCAGGCCACCGGGCGCGGACCGCGCCGCGCCGGCCGTCTCGGTTGACAGGGACCCATCGCTCATCTCCCCGCGATTCTAGCCGCTGCCGACGGAATTGTCATGCCCGACCGGACTCGAACGCCTCCCTCCCTGCCGCCGAACGTACGCCGCGAGATCATGCGCACTGCATCCCGCCCAGGCACGGAGGCCCCGCCGGCCTGACAGGCAGTGGCTCGGCGTGGCTGGCCGAACGGACTCGCCCGCACTGCGGCAAGGAGCTTTCCGACTGAGCTACCGGGGGCGTCGCCTCCGCCGTATCAGCACCCCCAACCCGCCCAAGGCCACCAGGGCGATGCTGGCGGGTTCGGGAATGGTCGCCCCGTAGATGTCCCAGTACCCATTGCGATCATCGACCCAAACCACGGTATTCCCGCTGATCGCGGGAGAACGGTGGGAGGCGGGGCCGGTGCAGATCGGGAACTCTACGCCCGTGGAAAGGTCCTTCCCGTAAACGCCCGCGTAGGGTCCACGGTGATCCTCCCACACAACGATATTCCCGCTGATAGCCGGGCGCTGCTGGATTCCACTGCCGGTGCAGACCAGTAGCTCCTGCCCGGTGGAGAGGTCCTTGCCGTAGATGTCTATGTTGCTCTCCCCGTTGCGATAGTCCTCCCAAACCACGACATTCCCGCTGATGCCCGGGTTGAACTGGGCGGAGTTGTTGGTGCAGACCACCAGCAGGTCGCCCGTGGCGATGTTCTTTCCCCCAATGTCAGTGTCCCCGTTGGTGCGGTATTCCTGCCACACAACGACGTTCCCGCTGATGGAGGGATTCTCCTGCCGGGCGTTGTTGGCACAAACGACAAACTCCGTGTCCGTAGTAAGATCCTTGCCGTAGATCGTTCGCTTGATCGCCCCTCCGTTACGCTCGTCCGTCCAGACCACGGTGTTCCCGGAGATGGCCGGGCTGGAGGCCCAACCATAGTAGCTGTCGTTGGTGCATATCGGGAATGCGCTCCCTCCTGAGAAGCCCTGGCCATAGATGAAGAGGTGATCTCCCACCCTCTCGGACCAGACCACCGTGTCCCCGCTGATGTCGGGATGGCCCCGATTTCGGCTACCGACGGCGATGGGAACCTCGCTCCCGACCGGAACGGCTTTGCCGTAGACCTCCCACACGGCATTGCGATGGTCCGGCCAAACGACCACATTGCCGCTGACGGCGGGCGTTCCCTGCTCCCCCTGGGCGACGCACACGGGGAAGCTCAGGAAATCGCCCTTTGCATCTGCGCAAGCTGTCATCGCGACCGCGACGATGAGAATCTCGCTGGTTCTCATGGCCTTGCTCCACCGGGTCGGCGGCGGATCAGCGCCAGCCCGCCCAAGGCCAGCAGCGACAGCGTGGCGGGTTCGGGAACGACGATCC
>DASRZG010000003.1:0-2283 GCA_035686585.1 Phycisphaerae bacterium | reverse complement strand
CCTGCCGGGGACCGTCACGGCGAACACCGGGGGGGCCGGAATCCACCTTTACTATCGCTGCCGGACGGCCGTGGGAAACTCGAGCGGCAAGCTGGGGACCCATATCGACGGTCGCGGCGACGGCGGGCAGGTAGTCTATCCGGGCAGTTTACACCCGGAGACACATCAACGCTACGAGTGGGCCGAGGGCTTCGAGCCCTGGACGGTGGAGATCGCCGAACTGCCCGAGGCCGTCCTGGACCGGCTGAAAGAACCGGAGAGACGAGAGAGGCACAAAAAGGCCCCTCAGGGGCAGGGAGCCGATACCCTGACCCGATACACCACCGTTGCCCTGGAGCGGGAACTGGCGGCTGTCCAGGCGGCCCCGGAAGGCACACGGAACGATACCCTCAACCGCGCGGCGTACAACCTGGGCCAGTTGGTCGGCGGCGGCCACCTGGAGCGGGGCGGCGTTGAGGCTGCCCTACAAGGGGCCGCCGAAGCGGCGGGCCTGTCATGGTCGGAGTGCATGGCGACCGTCCGGTCCGGGGTCGAGGCCGGGGTGCAGCAGCCCCGGCAGATCGAGACGCGGCCGGACCGGCGAACCGCCGACGTGACACCGGCCGCCGGGAACTGGCACACGGACTACGTGCTGACACCGGGACCACAGACCGACGAGGCGGGCCAGTATCGCGAGCAGTCCAACGCCGAGTTTGCCCGGATCGTCTTGGAGTGCCTGCCCGCCGATGCGGTCTACCGAAAGGACTTCATACCGGGCGAGGTCCTGGGCCCGCCGGGGGGCCGCCGGTGGCTGGAACTGACGCCCGACCGAACACGCCTCATAGTGGACCGCCACGTGAAGCTCGGCCGGTGGGTCAAGAGCCGGGCGAGCGGCGATCAGGTCATGCTCTACCAGCCCTGCAACAAGGACCACGCGGGGGTCATTGTCGCCCACGCGCGAGAGGCGCCGGGCGTGCGAGAGCTTCACCTGATGGTCAACTATCCGGTCTATGGGCCGGGCTTTCAGCGGGTGGCCGCCGGATGGCATGACGGGCTATTCTTCGACGAGCCCGCCGAGTTGGCGGGCATCACGCCGGAGCCGGAGTGCGAGGTCATTCACAACGTCCTACACGATCTGGTTGTGGATTTCCCGTTTAAGGGCGAGGCCGACCGGCAGAACTTCTTCGGGCTGCTACTGACGCCGATTATCGCCCCGGCCCTGGACGGGAACCGCCCGCTTCACATGCTCCTATCGCCATTGGAGCGTACCGGCAAGACGAAGCTGGCCGAGGAAGTGTGGGGCGGGATCATCCTGGGGCGGCAGACCCCCGCCATGCAGATTACAGAGCGGGACGAAGAGCGCGACAAGCGGGTAATCGGGCTGTTGCTTCAGGGCGAGACGATGGTCCACCTGGACAACCTGCCGACGTTTATCGAGTCGGCGTCCCTGTCGAGCTTGTTGACGGCGACCACCTACGGGGGGCGGCTGCTCGGCGGCAACCGCATGGTCAACCTGCCGAACAACCTGACGCTGGTCGCATCGGGGAACAACGTGCAGGCGTCGGGCGAGATCATCAAGCGGGCCGTGCCGATCATGCTTCAGCCGACCACGGCGCACCCGGAATCGCGAAGGAACTTCGAGCACCCGGACCTGCACGCGTACGTGCGCGGACAGCGGGAGATCGTCCTGTCGTGTCTCCTGGGGCTCGTCGAGAACTGGCTGGCGGCGGGGCGGCCGATTCACGCCGACCGTATGGGGGGCTTTGAGAACTGGTCCGGCGTAGTGGGGGGCATCCTGCAAGTAAACGGCCTGCGAGAGTGGCGCACGAACGAATCGGCGTGGCGGCAAGAGGCCGATCCGAAGGGGGCGGAAATGCTGGCGTTTGTGGGGGCGTGGCATGACGCCTACGGGCTGTCGGAGGTCGCGGCCGGAGACCTGCGCGGCCTTGCTTCGGCTACTGACTATTTCCCCGACGTATTCGCCAAGCGCACGGACGCGGCCGTGGCCGCCTCGTTCGGGCGCCTGCTTACTCGCCACGCCGACCGGCCGGTCGGCGAGTGGATCATTCGACGACGAAGCGCCGGGCATCATCCGATGTACCGGCTGGAACCGGCCACGTAGTGACACGCAAGGAGCAATAGTATGGTCGTCGTACCCGTCGATACAAAAGTGCCCGTCAACAACCTGATCGTTGTGGCCGACATGCATATGAACTGTCGGCTGGGCCTGTGCCCGCCGGGTCCGATTCCCCTGGACGACGGCGGCGAGTACGTCCCGAGCCGCTTACAGCGGACCGTGTGGGC
>DASRZG010000002.1:0-2476 GCA_035686585.1 Phycisphaerae bacterium | reverse complement strand
GCCTGCCCGATGGCCCCCAGGCCGACGAGCCCCACCGTCCGGCCGGGCAGGTCCGGAATCTTGCCGAGGTTGTGATACCGCCGCCGCCACTCGCCGCGGTGCAGGCCCAGGTGCCCGCGGGCGATGGGCGCGGTTCGCCTCGGCGTGGCGCGATCGGGAACCGCAGGCGGTGGCAGCCCTGGAGGCGGGCTTCGAACCCCGATGTTTATCGGGGCTGCGGTTCCTGGCGGTCCCGCGGCAGCACCGGCGTTGGGTCACGACGACGAATCCGCTGGAACGGGCCATCCGGGAATTGCGTCGGCGGCTGCGTCCGATGGGGACGTTCCAGGGCGTTGCGAGCTGTCGGTGCCTGCTCTACGTGGCTTTCTGGAAGCTCAGCAACGAGCGACGCAATGCCATCCCGTACAGCCTGTGGACGTCGCAGCCGTGGTACGGCCTCGGGCGCCGCACCCAACGCCGAAGGCGGTGCCGCCTGGAGCGTCTGGACAAGGCGTTCTGGAAGGAGCTCGCGTCATGAGGGTTCGGGGCATGATCCTGGCATCGCTTCCGGTTGCCCGGGCGGCCGCGGAGGGGTATGATACGCTACGCGGACATCGCTACCCATGTCCGGTCTTGGAAAGGAGCATCCATGGCACCCTATACCTACGAACAACTCCACGAAATGACGGTGGCGCAGCTCCGTGAGATCGCCGAGGGCGTCGAGCACGAAGGGCTGGAAGGCTACCGGACCATGCACAAGGACAAGCTGCTGCCGGTGCTCTGCGAGGCGCTGGACGTCCACGTGCACCATGTCGCCGTCGGGGCCGGGAAGCCCCGGATCAAGGCGGCGATCCGCACGCTCAAGGCCCGGCGGGACGAGGCCAAGGCATCGGGCGACCACGCTCGGCTGGCGGCCGTCCGCCGCGAGATCCACGCCCTGAAGCACAAGCTGCGTCGGATGGCGGCCCGGAGCACCTGAGAGCACGTATGCAAAGGACGGGCTCCCGTGGCATGGGCGTCTCGCCCATGTCAGGACGCCGCCATGCTGAAGATCCCCGCCAAGACGATCTACATCGACCCCGCGGTGCGGGCGCAGGATAACTGCCGGGCCCGGCTGGAGCGGATGCTGCCCAACTTCCCGTGCGACGATTTGCGCGACTTGGGCGAGACCACGCTCTGCGACATCCGCGCCATCGGCAAGCGCCGCCACGGCAAGGACCGCTTCGCCGACGGCTGCGTCGTGGCCTTCACCCCCTTCGAGCCGGACCGCGCCGGGTGGTATTACGCCCTCCGCGACGCCGCCGAGCACTCCCGGGCCCACGGCGGCTACTGCCAGACGGCCGTGGAGCTGAACCTCGTGGACGGCTGCGCGCTGCGCTGCGCCTATTGCGGATTCGGGCGGTACATCATCTTCGCGCTGGACGTCGAGCGGTTCCTGTCGGGCGTGGAGGAGGCGATCGCCCTCCGACCCGCCCAGAGGCTCTACAAGTACAGCAACATGACCGACCTGCCGCCGTTCGAGCCGGAGTACGACGCCGTCGCGCCGCTGGTTCGCCGCTTCGCCCGCGAGGACGGCCGCTACCTCATGCTCTTCACCAAGAGCGACAACGTGGACTTCCTGCTGAGCCTGGACCACGGCGGGCAGACGATCATCAGTTGGTCGATGTCCTGCGACACGGCCTCGCGGCGGGTGGACGAGCGGGCCGCGAGCATGCCCGCCCGCATCGACGCCATGGCGCGGGCGCAGGCGGCGGGGTACATCGTCCGCGCCCGGCTGAGTCCGATCGTACCGGTCCGCGACTGGCGCCGGGAGTACCGCGAGTTGTTCGAGCGGATGTTCGCGGCCGCGCGGCCGGACCTCGTGACGCTGGAGCTGCTGGGGTGGTTCGAATTCGCCGACCTGGACCGGATCATCCCCCGCGACCTGCTGGACGACGAGGCGTACCGGGCGGCCGAGGTGTCGCAGGACCAACTGCGGGGCGTGTTCTGGGGCCCGTTCCCGGAGGCGACGCACCAGGAGGTCTACCGGTTCTGCATCGAGACGGTGAGGGAGCTTTCTCCGGCGACGCCGGTGTCGATCTGCCACGGCACGCCGGAGACTTGGTCGGCGCTGGGCGGTCTGCTGGGCATGGCCCCGGACCGCTACGTCTGCAATTGCGGGCCGACCTCCACCCCCGGCGACCCGCTTTACGCCGCATGCCACGCCCGCTCCGGCGGCGACCAAACGTGCTGACCGTTCGGAGCGGGCATATCTTTTCGGCCCGTTTGCTTCCAGAGATGCCGCGCACTTGGCGCCGCGCTGCAACGCCGGGATCATCGAACGAAGTGAGTGAGTAGGGCGCGGAGGTTCTCGCCGGAGGCGAGGGTCTTGCAGGCGGAATGGCAGACCTAACGCCCTGCGGGCCCGGGCCCGTTGGCCCGCTGGACAGCGCGGGGCGGCTTGACCGCATCAAGCACGAGGCGATCGCCGCAGGCACGGTCGGCCAGGTAGATGGCG
>DASRZG010000001.1:0-3969 GCA_035686585.1 Phycisphaerae bacterium | reverse complement strand
GCGCGGAGCTTCTTCTTCTCAAATCCGCAATCCGCAATCCGCAATCCGCAATTGGCTAATCCGCAATCGCTACGACCACGCCGGCGACTGGCCCGCCAGGGGGGCGCTGAACTCGCACACGGCCACCACGTCGCCGAGGCTGTCGCGGATGGGGGCCAAAGCGGTCGCCTGGCGGTCACCGTCGGTGACGGGCAGGGCCTTGACCTGCCCCGTCCGGGCCACCTCCGCCAGCTCGGGCGGGATGTCCATGACGTTGTCGCCGAAATGATACCACTGCTGCATGGCGCCGTTGTGCAGGACCACCGTCGTCCGCTTGCCGTCGCCGATCACCTGCCACATCGACGAGCTGATCACCAGGTCGCTCAGCCGGGCGATCCGGATCATCAGCTTCTTGACCCGCAGGAACAGGTCGTGGTCCACGTCGAAGTAGTCGCCGACCAGGAACTGGTGCTTCGGGTCGGGATTGAGGATGTAGTACATCGCCCGGGGCGTGATGACGCCCTTGACGTCCTCGCCGTCGATGACGCCCGCGGCGATCTCGGCCAGCCGGGCCAGCTCGTCCAGCACCTTCCGCGTGTCCACCCTGGTCGCCTTCATGATCCGGCCTCCACACCCAGCGCCGCCCGGCGAACGGGCAGCCACCACAGCGGGTCGAGCCCCGCGTGCTTGGACATGTCCTCATCCTGCGTGCTGCGGAGGTTGTTGTTGTCCCAGTCCTCCGGCGTCAGCGTCCGGACCGCCTGGGGCGGCCTCTCCCACAGCCAGAGCCCGGCCTGTTCGGCGATCTCCGTTCGCGTCTCGTCCAGCCGCCCCGCCGAACGAGCGGCCTGGTCGATCAGGTTGACGTCCTGGACGGCGTTCCGCTGGAGCTTCAGGCGGGCGGAGGGGATCGGCCCGGCGATGCCGAACCGCTCGCCGGGGTAGATCATGCCGGTGGCGGCGCCGTCGCAGTCGAACCACGGGTCGGGCCCGGGATTGGTGGTCAGCCACTCGCAGTGGCCCTGGACGCCGCGGCACCACATCCGCAGGACATGCTCCAGCAGCGCGGCGCTGGTGTCCTGCACGGGCGGGGTGCCGGAGTAGGTCCAGATCACGTCGCCGCGGTCGACCACCGCCCGGATCTCCTCGGGATACCAGCGGGCGAACCCGCCGCAGACGTAGTAGTCCACGAAACCGGCGAACTCGCTGAAGTTCACCTTCATCCGCCAACTGGCGTCCATGCGGTACGCCCACGGAACGGGCGTGTCGCCCACGGACGCCTTCAGCAGCCGCCCCATTTCCAGGAAGTACTTGCTGTCCTTGGCGTACTTGGGCTCGTCGCCGTCCCACTCGTACCAGCGGTAGCGCTTCTTGTGGTTGAAGAAGAAGTACGGGCGCGAGGTCGTCCAGCCCTTGTCGCGGAAGTGCCGGTCGAACTGCCCAAGGCAGCGGGTCATCTCCACCTCGTAGCCGCTCTGGCCCCAGTACAGGTAATCCGCCGGCCAGTCGGGGTTGATCGGCGTGTAGACGCCCCAGACGGGCACGGCCGGCCTGCGGACGGGCAGGCCGCCGGGCGAGGGCGTCTCGAACGCGCTGCCATCCAGCAGCGGGCCGTAGTGCCTGTCGAACAGCGTCCAGTCGTCGATGGCCTTGGTCCGCCCCGAGCCGGTCAGCGTGGGGGCGTAGATGGGATCAACCGTGCCGGCGTGGCCGGCGCCGAGGTTGCTGAGCATGCCGCGGTGCTCGCGGCAGATGCGGTAGTAGTGGTGCAGCAGCTCGATGGTCTTCTCGTCGCGGGCGACCGCGTCGGTGACGCCCTCAAAGACGCTGGGGTACATGCCCTCGACCCAACGGCAGCCGTAGGAGTTGTGGTCGGGGATGATCGCGTCCTCGTCGGGGATGACGGCGTCGAGGACGTTCACCACCAACGGCAGCTCGACGGTCTTCCCGCCGGCTTTGAGGACGATCCGCCCGGCCGCCTCCCCCACCGGCGCGTCGGCGGGGATGAACACGTCCAGCCAGTATTCCTGCTGCTTCTGTCCCTTGACGGCGTTGTCCGGATCGGGCAGCATGCCCGTCGCCTTCGAGCCGACCGGCACCAGGGCGTCCACCATGTACGCCCCGCCTTCGGCCATCTTGTGGTACCAGCCGCGGAACAGGTCCACCTCCGCCCCCGGCACCTTGGCGGACAGCTTGTAGTCGCCCTTTCCGATCACCCACAGACGCAACGAGGCGTACCCGTTCCGCGCCGCCGCCACCGCGACGCCGCCGGGCCCGCACACCTCGCACGTCTTGTCCGTCACGTCCGCCGGCTTGACGGCGCCGAACGGGTCCCTCGAGACCCACTCATTGCCCGCCTCCAGCCGCCACGATCCTTTCGCCGATGCCAAAGCAGATCTCCTTTCTCCACCACCTGATCTCAGGGGGAGAACGTACCAGCGGGTGGACTCACAGTCCAGTCAGAAGGCGCGAACGAGCACGACGGGAAGACCGGAACACGGTGGACTACCCTCAAGTTGTTTGGTGGCGTTCAATCGCCCCCCAGCGGAAGTCGAAGCGCAGCGGAGATGCCGTCGGTGCGGGGGGTTATGAACTCCCTCTTCGGTCGAATCGTTCCTCGCGTATCGCCCTGTCCGCGTCGCGCGTTGCCCTGTGTCTGGAACCCCCCGCGTCCGCTGGGGGGCGATTGTCCATGGGGAATGGGGACATGGTTGGTTCGGAAGGCGACGCCCGCGCCCGCTTCTCAATCGTCAATCGTCAATCGACAATCGACAATCGTCAATCCCCCTACTCCTTCCCCCCAATGACCCGTGCGATCTCCTGGGGGTTGGCGGCGATAATGCCGCGGTCGGTGATCAGGCCGGTGACAAGCTCGGCGCCGGTGACGTCGAAGGCGAAGTTGATCGCCTCGACGCCCTCGGGGGCCAGGCGCACGCGGGTGAACTCGCCGGCGTCGCTGCGGCCGTAGGCGTAGAGGACCTCGTCGTCGCTCCGGCGTTCGATCGGGATGTGGTCGCCGTCCGGGCAGGCCAGGTCAAAGGTGGAAGCCGGGGCGGCCACGTAGAACGGCACGTTGTTGGCCTGGGCGCACAGGGCCTTCTCGTAGGTGCCGATCTTGTTGGCGACGTCGCCGTTGGCGGCGATGCGGTCGGCGCCGGTGATGACGATGTCCACCTCGCCGCGCCGCATCATCAGCCCGGCCGCGTTGTCGGCGATGATCCGCACCTCGACGCCTTCCTGCTTCAGCTCCCACGCCGTCAGCCGGGCGCCCTGGCAGCGGGGGCGGGTCTCGTCGGCCAGCACCGACACCTTCCTGCCCGCGCGGTGGGCGAAGTAGACCGGCGCCAGGGCCGAGCCCCAATCCACGAACGCCAGCCAGCCGGCGTTGCAGTGGGTCAGGACGCGGGCGCCGTCCGCCAGCAGCGGCGCGCCGAATTGCCCGATCAGCCTGCCGGCCTCGACGTACTCGTCGGCGATCCGCTGCGCCTCGGCCGACGCGGCATCGCCCGCCCGAGCCGCCGGCGCAGCCTCCCCGGCCGCGCGGACGCGGTCGAGGGCGTAGAACAGGTCCTGGGCGGTCGGGCGCGTGTGGCGGAGCGTGTCGTATCCGGCCTGGATGTACCGGCTGCGGGCGGGCTCGTCGGCGGGGGCCTCCATGAACACCTGGGCCATGCCGAACCCCCCCGCCGCCCCGATCGCCCCGGCGCCGCGCAGCACCATGGTCCGGATCGCCTCGGCCGTCTGATCATGCGTGTCCAGCGAGACGATCTCGAACCGGTGCGGAAGCAGCGGCTGGTTGATGGTCTTGACCGACGACCCCTCCAGCCAGATGGTGCGGTAGTCTTTGCCTTCGACCTTCATGTAGTCCTCGATTCCCGCCCTGCTCTCGCGGGCTGTGGGCCTTGTATCATACCCACCCCCGCCGCCCGGGTGCCACGGTTGCGTTGTCTGCAACCGAGGCACCCGGCCCGAAGGGCCGTTGGCATTTGG